>CAVBDE010000007.1:0-37337 GCA_963594055.1 Anaerovoracaceae bacterium
ACCCGACAAGGAATTTCGCTACCTTAGGACCGTTATAGTTACGGCCGCCGTTTACTGGGGCTTCGATTCAGACCTTTGGATTGCTCCTGAGCCCCCCTCTTAACCTTCCAGCACCGGGCAGGTGTCAGGCCATATTCTTCATCTTAACGATTTAGCATAGCCATGTGTTTTTGGTAAACAGTCGCCTGGACCATTTCTCTGCGCCCTACTCGCGTAGGGTCTGCTTATCCCGAAGTTACGCAGTTAATTTGCCTAGTTCCTTAGCCATGATTCACTCGAGCACCTGAGGATCCTCTCCTCACCCACCTGTGTCGGTTTACGGTACGGGTCGCCATACGCTACGCGAGATCCAGATTTTCTTGCAAGTCTGCTTACCTGCTCTGTTCGATCAGACGAATCCTCTCGATACTGTTGACTTTCAGTCTCCCTACGGTCTTTAACCATCTATTCCGTCAGATGGCGGCAGTGTCACTCCTCGGTCTCTAAACCTCCTGTATAGCGAGTACTGGATTATTAACCAGTTTGTCATCATCTTCCCCTCTCGGGTTCGACTTAGTCCCCGACTAACCCTGATCCGTTTAACGTTGTTCAGGAAACCTTGGGTTTTCGGTGTGAATATTTCTATATTCATTATCGTTACTTATGCCTACATTTGCTTTTCTATACGCTCCAGTCCCTCTCACGAGTAAACCTTCAACGCTGAATAGAATGCTCCCCTACCACACATATTGCTATGTGTCCAAAGCTTCGGCGGCAGTCTTGATGCCCGCTCATCATCCACGCAACGCCGCTCGACTAGTGAGCTGTTACGCACTCTTTGAATGAATAGCTGCTTCCAAGCTAACATCCTAGCTGTCACTGCGATGTCACTTCGTTCTGTCTCAACTTAAACTGCGCTTGGGGGCCTTAGCTGTTGGTCTGGGCTCTTACCCTTTTGCCGGTGGATATTAGCACCCATCGACTCACTCCTTGTCTCTAAATTGTACGCATTCGGAGTTTGTCAGGAATCAATAGGCGATGAAGCCCTCTCTTCCTATCAGTAGCTCTACCTCATACAATCATAACAAAGGCTGTCCCTAAAGACATTTCGGGGAGTACGAGCTATCTCCCAGTTTGATTGGCCTTTCACTCCTACCCTCAACTCATCCAAGCCCTTTTCAACGGAAACTGGTTCGGTCCTCCAGTGCCTGTTACGGCACCTTCAACCTGGTCAAGGGTAGATCACTAGGTTTCGCGTCTACTCATACCAACTATTCGCCCTGTTCAGACTCGCTCTCGCTTCGGCTCACAACCCTTAAGGTCTTAACCTTGCTGGTATGAAGTAACTCGTAGGCTCATTATCCAAAAGGCACGCCGTCGCCCTCTCGGGCTCCGACCGCTTGTAAACGAACGGTTTCAGGTTCTCTTTCACTCCCCTGTTCGGGGTTCTTCCCACCTTTCCTTCACAGTACTGGTTCACTATCGGTCTTCTAGTAGTATTTAGCCTTGCGACATGGTCGTCGCAGATTCAGACAGGATTCCACGTGTCCCGCCCTACTCAGGTGGTGCTCTCGATCCATCATGTTTACCCGTACGGGACTTTCACCCTCTGCGGTCTCACTTTCCAGTAAGTTCCGGTTCGATGATAAATCTTTATGAACACTCCTACAACCCCGAAATCGCCGTAACGACTCCGGTTTAGGCTCTTCCCATTTCGATCGCCACTACTTTGGGAATCGATCTTTCTTTCTCTTCCTCCAGGTACTAAGATGTTTCAGTTCCCTGGGTTGGCTCACTCCTAAGAGTGTGTATGGCCTTCAACCATACCGGTTCCCCGATTCGGATATCTCCGGATTAATTCCTGTTTGCAAATCCCCGGAGCTTTTCGCAGCTTACCACGTCCTTCTTCGCCTCTAGAAGCCTAGGCATCCTCCGTTCGCTCTTCTTCTCTTTCTCTTTCGTGAATCATTCCACAAGTTTTCACTTGTCTCAATAACTCTTGCCTTGAAATTGTAGTCCCATATCTTGCAACTCGAAAAAACTCGTTTTTGCGTTAATATTAGACTAATCTTTTTCTTCTTTTTTACCTCGTTATCTCTCTCAATAATTCAAAGAACTTGTTCCGTTCCGCTCATCGCGAAAGGGATTGCAAAGGTAAGCATATTTTTTATATCTGCAAATTATTTTAATCTTTTTTTGAAATATTTTTCGCGAAAATTTCAGCCCTCCGCAGGTATATTATATAGGTATGGGTATTCCGTAGATTTCAGGAAAAGTTTATCTTTGTATCCGCTAATAAAATAAGAGAGGCAGATGAAAGAAAAGAAAGAGATTACCGCTTACTCGGTAAGCGTGGGACTGCTGATGACCGTGATTTTTTCTGCGGCGGCAGCCTATCTGGGGCTGAAAGTGGGACAGGTGTTCGAGGCGGCCATCCCGATATCCATCATCGCGGTGGGCCTTACGGGAGCGCTCAAAAAGGAGAACGGCCTGGCGCAGAACGTCATAATCCAGAGCATAGGCTCCTGCTCGGGAGTCATAGTGGCGGGCGCCATCTTCACGCTTCCGGCCATCTACATACTCGGACTGGACGTCAACTTCACCCAGATGTTCCTGTCTTCCCTTCTGGGAGGCTTCCTGGGGATTCTCTTTCTGATTCCTTTCCGCAAATACTTCGTAAAGGAGATGGACGGCAAATATCCGTTCCCTGAAGCCACGGCCACCACTCAGGTACTCGTGAGCGGGCAGGAGGGCGGAAACAGCACGAAGACTCTGGTTACGGCCGGCCTCATCGGCGGACTTTACGATTTCGCCATCTCCACCTTCGGAGCGTGGGGCGAGACCATCAGCACCACATTCCTCAGGGTCGGACAGGTCGTGGCCGACAAGGCCAAGGTCGTGCTCAAACTCAATACCGGCGCGGCCGTGCTTGGCCTGGGATACATAGTGGGTCTGAAATACGCGTTCATTATCTGCTGCGGCTCGTTCCTGGTGTGGCTTGTGATCATTCCGGGGCTCAACCTGCTGTTCGGAGGGCAGGTGCTTGACCTTATGGGCACAGGCATCACCCAGACCGTGGGCGAGATGAGCGCGGACACCCTGTTCAAGGAGTACGCCCGTCACATCGGCATCGGAGGTATTGCCACGGCAGGCATAATTGGCATAATCAAAAGCGCGGGCGTGATAAAGAGCGCCGTGGGTCTGGCTGTGGGCGAGTTCTCGAACAAGGGTGCGAAGAAGGAGGCCGTGGACGAGAAGGACAAGGATCTTCCTATGAAGATAGTGGTTATGGGCGTGGTTATCACGCTCCTGGCGGTGTTCGCGTTCTTCGCTTTCGGCGGAGTGGTGGACAATGTATGGCAGGCGATCATCGGACTGCTCATCGTGGCCGTAATCTCGTTCCTGTTCACCACGGTGGCTGCCAATGCCATCGCAATCGTGGGCTCGAACCCTGTGAGCGGAATGACCATAATGACCCTCATCATCACAGCGCTTGTACTTGTGGCAGTGGGACTTAAGGGCGACCGCGGAATGGCTGCGGCGATGATTATAGGCGGCGTGGTCTGCACGGCGCTTTCGATGGCCGGCGGGTTCGTGACCGACCTCAAGATCGGCTACTGGACCGGCACCACCCCTGCCAAGCAGCAGATGCTCAAGTTCGTGGGCACGATTGTGGCCGCCGCCACCGTGGGCGGAGTGATGCTCGTGCTCAACAAGACATACGGATTCACCGGAGACGGTGCGCTCGTGGCTCCGCAGGCCAATGCGATGGCGGCTGTCATCCAGCCGATGATGAACGGCGGCAACGCGCCGTGGGTTCTCTACGGAATCGGTGCCGTAATCGCGCTCGTGCTCAATTTCTGCGGCGTTAGCTCATTGGCATTCTGTCTGGGAATGTTCATCCCTATAGACCTGAACCTCCCTCTGCTTCTGGGTGGCGCCATCTCGTGGTGGGTGGGCAGCCGCAGCAAGGACAAGGCCATCAACGAAGCCCGCGTGAACAAGGGTACGCTTATTGCTTCAGGATTCATCGCCGGCGGTGCGCTGATGGGCGTGGTGTCCGCAGTGCTCAAGTTCGCGGGCGTGGACGCCTTCCTGTATGACTGGAATACCTGCAGGGAAGGAGCGCTCTGCAGCGGGGCCGAGGCTATCGCGATCATTCCGCTGATACTGCTGGTAGTTTATATGGTAAAATCATCTCTTAAAAAGAACTGATATGAAAAGATTTCTGATCTCCGTTTCTCTGGCGTTTTCCGCCGTGACAGGATTGGCAGCGAAAGACTACACCGTGACCAGCCCGTCGGGCAATCTCAGCGCGACGGTCTCCGTGGACACCGCCACCGTGCTCGCCGTAAAGGTCAAGGGGCAGACGGTGATGGAGAACTGCCGGCTCTCGATGACGCTCGCCGACGGTATGGTGCTCGGGCAGAACGCCTCCATCAGGAAGGACACCCGCGGTAACAGGACCGAGAACATCACGGCGCCGTTCTACAGGCAGAACGCATTTCAGACTTCATACAACTATCTGAGCCTCCGCTATGACGGGAACTACACCCTTCAGGTCAGGGCTTACAACGACGGCATCGCGTACCGCTTCGTGACTTCGTTCCCTAACGACATCGAGGTGCTTAACGAATGCGTGCAGTACAATTTCACCGGCGCGTACGAGGCCGTCATCCCGTGGAAACTGAACAACACCACAGACCCGTACGAGAGCAGCTTCGAGAACCAGTACGCCGTCCAGAAGCTGGGCGAATACGGAGAGAACCGTGACCGGCTGGCCTTCCTGCCTATAGTGGTGCGCTCCGACGACTGGGGCGACATCCTGCTTACCGAATCGAACGTGGAAGACTACCCGGGAATGTTCGTCAAGCTCTCCGACCTCGGGTTCGAAGCCGTGTTCCCGCCGATTCCGGAAGGGAAGAAAGTGACCGACAAGGGCGTGGAGAGACCTGAAAGATACACTGACCGAATCGCCAGGACGGGCGGCTCGAGAAGTTTCCCGTGGAGAATCATCGCCTACGCCGAGAAGGACAAGGATCTTCCTGTGAACAATATGGTGTACCAGACCGCCGACCCGAGCAGGGTGGACGAGATCGAATGGATCACCCCGGGTCTCAGCAGCTGGGACTGGTGGAATGCCAATCTTCTCTACAACGTGCCGTTCAAGGCCGGCATCAACACCGACACCTATAAATATCACATAGATTTCGCGGCTGCAAACGGCCTGAAGTACGTGATCCTGGACGAGGGCTGGTATCAGAACCTCGACCCGATGGACCTCAGCGACCAGATCAACCTCAAGTACCTGTGCGGCTATGCCCAGGAGTCCAATGTCAAGTTGATCCTCTGGATAACCAGCTCGCTGCTTTACAACAACGCCGAGAAGATCTGCTCCTATTATGCCAATCTGGGCGTGGGCGGATTCAAGATCGACTTCTTCGACGCGCAGGACCAGAAGACCGTGAACCAGATTTACGAATTGGCAGAAATCGCGGCCAAGCACCACCTCGTGCTCGACCTCCACGGCATGTACAAGCCGACCGGACTCACGCGCACCTTCCCCAACCTGCTGAATTTCGAGGGCGTACACGGACTCGAGCAGCTCAAATGGTCGAGCGCAGACGAGACCGACATGCCTGCCAATGACACCTACATCCCGTTCCTGCGTATGGTGGCTGGCCCGGTGGACTACACGCCGGGTGCGATGAGAAACGCACGCAGGGAAGAATTCCGTCCTGTTCACTCAAGGCCGATGAGCCAGGGAACGCGCGCACACCAGATAGCGCTCTACGTGGTGTTCGACGCTCCGCTGGGAATGCTCTGCGACTCCCCTTCAGCCTATGAGGAGGATATGGCCACGACCAATTACATCACATCCATCCCTACCGTATTCAACTCCACCACCGTCCTGGACGGAAAGATGGGCGAGATCATCGTAACCCTCCGCGAGAAAGACGGCAAGTATTATATAGGAGGCATCACGAACTGGAGCGAGCGTGACTGCGAAGTGTCCCTCGACTTCCTTCCGGAAGGAAAATGGAAGGCCAAAGTGTACAGGGACGGGGTCAATGCCGACGTTACGGCCACCGACCACGTCATAGAGACGCTCGACGTGAATTCCAGCACCGTTCTGAAACTCCATATGGCTCCGGGCGGCGGATTTGCAATTATTATTGAAAACTGAATATATGACTAAGAAAACAGTTCTGGTATCCGGCGGCGCCGGGTACATAGGAAGCCACGTTACGGTGGAACTTGACGCAGCGGGATATGACGTCCTGATCGCGGACAACTTTTCAAATTGCGACAGGACCAATTACAACGGCGTATGCAAGATTACCGGAAAGGATCTCCCTCTGGTGGAGATGGATTTCTGCGACCTGGCGGCCGTAAGAAAACTGTTCGGTGAACACAAGATAGACGCGGTCATCCACTTCGCGGCATTCAAGGCCGTGGGCGAATCGGTGGCAGACCCTCTCAAATACTACACGAACAACCTCAACTCCTTCATGAACATCCTTCAGGTAGCCAAGGAACACGGCTGCAACGTGCTGTTCTCCTCATCCGCCACGGTTTACGGCGAGCCGGAGAAACTTCCTGTAAGCGAGACCTCTCCGCGCCAGCCGAGCACATCCCCTTACGGGAACAGCAAGCAGATATGCGAGGATTTCCTGAGAGACTGCGTGAAGGCCTACCCTCAGATCAAGGGAATTGCGCTCAGATATTTCAACCCTATCGGCGCACATCCGTCAGCCCTTATCGGCGAACTTCCGCGCGGAGTGCCTCAGAACCTCGTGCCTTACATCACACAGACCGCCGCAGGCAAGAGAGAGTGCCTGAGCATATTCGGTAACGACTACCCTACCGAGGACGGAACCTGCCTTCGCGACTATATAGATATAGTGGACCTGGCCAAGGTGCACGTCTGCGCCGTCAGGAGAATGCTTGAGGGTCAGATGAAAAAGGATTACGAGATATTCAACGTGGGCACGGGACGTCCTGTATCCGTACTCGAACTCGTGACCACCTTCGAAAGGGTCAACAATCTCAAGCTGAACTACAAAATCGCCCCGCGCCGCGCCGGAGACGTATGCTCGGTATGGTGCGACCCTAGCCTGGCCGAGAAGGAACTCGGCTGGAAGGCTACCCGCAGCCTGGATGACACGCTGCGTTCAGCCTGGGCCTGGGAAAAGAGATTACTCGGCGAAAAGGCTTAGTATATTGAGGATTACCTTGCTGGCCTTCTCCATAGACTCGACCGGAACCCACTCGAATTTTCCGTGGAAGTTGAGTCCGCCGGCGAAGATGTTCGGGCAAGGCAGTCCCATAAATGAAAGATTTGCTCCATCAGTGCCGCCTCTGATAGGCTGCACTTTTGGTTTTATGCCCTCCATCTCCATAGCCTTCCGAGCCTTCTCCACGATGTGGATGTGCGGTTCCACCTGACGGCGCATATTGTAGTACTGGTGGCGTATCTCAGCCTTCGCGGTACCCTCGCCGTACTTGGCATTTATGAAATCCACACACTTCTGCAGGGTCTTTTTCTGCTCCTCGTGCTTCTCGAGGTCGTGCTCGCGGAGAATGTATGAGAATGTGCACTCCTCCACGGTGCCCTTGAACGAGATGATATGGAAGAAGCCTTCGTATCCGCAGGTATATTCAGGGCGCTGCTCTATCGGGAGCAGGGAGTTGAGTTCCATACCGATGAGGATGGCGTTCTTCATCTTGCCCTTGGCATAGCCCGGATGGACATTGCGGCCCTGGATGGTTACGGTGGCTGCGGCGGCGTTGAAGTTCTCGTACTCGAGTTCTCCTACCTCTCCGCCGTCCATCGTGTAGGCATAGTCGGCTGCAAATTTGGCCACGTCGAACTTGACCACGCCGCGGCCTATCTCCTCGTCCGGAGTGAAGCCTATGCATATAGGACCGTGCTTGAATTCAGGATGTGAGACGATATACTGAACGGCATTCATTATCTCAGCCACGCCGGCCTTGTCGTCGGCGCCCAGAAGCGTGGTGCCGTCGGTGGTGATGATGGTTTCACCCTTGTGCGCGAGAATCTCCGGGAAGTCCTTCGGGTCGAGGTACAGTCCGTCCACACCCTTGAGGGCGATGGCGCTGCCGTCATAATTCGGGATGATCTGCGGCTTGATGTTCGCGCCCGATGCATCTGGAGACGTGTCCACGTGGGAAATGAATCCCACTGCAGGGATCTTCTTGTCCGTATTTGAAGGAATATGTCCTATTACATAACCGTTCTCGTCGAGGCTGGCCTCCACACCGAAAGCCACCAGTTCATCACGAAGCAATGAAAGCAGATTCAACTGCTTCGAAGTGCTGGGCTGAGTCTGAGACTCTTCATCCGACTGCGTGTCTATAGCCACATAGCGCAGGAACCTATCTACCAATTTTTCCATCTTCCTTTTGTTTTTGCTTTTCGTAATACTGAATATACTTGTCGAGAATCTCCTTCTCGCGCTTGTCCTGTTTCTGCTTTTCTATCAGCTCCTTGCGCGTCTTTTCGCGTTTTTTCTGCAGAGCCTTCTCCTTCCTGGCGGCCTCGCGGCGGGCATCCCTCTCGTCCAGACGCGCCCAGCGTTCTTCGCGCCTCTTGCGCAGCTGGTCGAACCAGTCGTTCACCTTGTCGATAAAGGTCTTGCGGACAGGCTGATGAACTGACAGCGAATCCGTCGCGCCCGATGCAGTGCTCAGAGAATCTGCCGTCACGGCGAGCGAATCCGCTGCCACCGCAGTGCTGTCCAGAGCCACCTTCACGCTGTCACGGACGCCGAGCGTGTCCAATCCGGCCTCCTTCTGCTCCGCCAATATCTTCTTCTCCCGCTCGGCCTGCTCCCTCGCCCTGTCGCGGGCGTCAATGGAAGCGTAAACCGACTTTATGTATCCCGGGAAATAAATGTCCGTCTGGGTAAACTCAGTCCGAGGGCGTGCTGCATAATATTCTCTCTGAGAAGGCCTTACGCTAAGAGTCGTAATGTCGTCCTTCCCCATCGGACGCTTCTCCGGCTCCCATTTGAAGCCCTTGAGCAGTTTGTCCTTCTCCGGGAACTGAACTATAGGATAGCCGTCGTTCTTCGGCGTGTCGTAATAGTAGATCCTGTCCATCTTCCCGTCCACAAAATTGCCGGAAAGCATCTTGCACTCCACCTTGTTCACGGTGGCCAGGCGTCCGTTCTCCTCCAGGAAGAACACCGCCACGGCATCTCCGAGCGCATCGAAACGCCTGAGCGCCGCCGTGGAATCGAAATACGCCATTATCTCTGCACCGCGGATCTGGTCATACAGCGAAGGATCCTCCTGCGTGACCACAAAGGCGTTCGACATCAGCGACGCGCGGTCTATGGAATTACCCTTCACGAGCAGGGCCAATGAATCCGAATAATACTGCCTGTTCTCCTCGTTCCAGACCATAGGGTCCTTGTAGAAGCGGGCGATGCTGTCCAGATCGCTGTAGCGCATCGAATCGCACCTCACCTGAATGTCCTTTCGGAATATCTTAACATTGCCAAGCGCGTATGCAAATCCCACCTTGGTGGTGTCCGGAGCCGGCGGAATCGTATCCGTCACCGCCACGGCCGTGCTGTCGATGACCGCCGCAACGCTGTCCGCCACTGCCGGAATGTCTGCAAGCGTGCTGTCCACGGCCTCCACCTTCGGAGCCGGTATATCTTCCGTCATGCCAATGGCACCGACTGGCTTTTCGCCATCGGAGAGTTTGGCCGATGAATCGGCCGCTGTCGGAGCCAGACCGGGACGCGTGCCCGCGGCCTTCTCCTTCGCTTCGGCTGCAGCCTTGGCCGCCGCCTCGGCAGCCTTCGCCCTGTACTCGCCCACAGGATCGGTCATTATCTCCGCCTTGCGGGAGGTGGATGCTGACAGTTCCCCGGCAGGGATGTCGCAATATTTCAGAGTATAGTAAACCAGCGTGTCGGCGCCGAAATACAGAGTGTCTTTCTGATTGGCCTGGTCCTCGGTGACTATGGCTACGGCGGCCTCGTTCATCAGGGTGATGGTGGAGATGCTGTCCTCATAGAACATATAGCGGGACACGGCCGAAGTGTTGTGCAGACTGTCCTGGAGCTGGACATTGCCGCGCATCAGAACGTTGTTCGGAATCTTGTAGAAATACAGTGAATCGCACCAGGTCTCCTGCTCTTCGGTGGTGGCGTGGACGTCGGACGTAAAGAAAAACAGTTCCGTCTCGCGCGCATACCATCCGCGTCCCGCGGAAAGCATATTGCCGTCCTTCCAGAAGTCTATCTCGGTCTTGAATACGGCCTTCTGCGTATCTGTATGATAGTCCAGGACATTGGTTCTGATGAACACGGAGTCGGTGAACATGTTCACGTTCTTCTCGAAGGAGAAAAGCTTGTCCTTCGAACTGTACGTGCCGTCCATGCTTTCTATGATCTGGCCGTCCTTGTCCTTCATCGAGGCGCCGTGCGAGAACACTGCCACGCTGTCGGCGGTGTTGTAGTCCAGATAATGGGTGCGGAGGGTATTGTTCTCCCTGTCACGGAGCTGGACCACGCCTCCGCGGAACTGGGCCAGATTGTCGTTCACAAAATAGTCCAGCTTCTGGCTGGTCAGTTCGGTGCCCTCCTGCGAGAGGCACACGTTGCCTATGGCGTTGATGATGTTGTCATCGACCCGCCAGTAGGCCGTGTCACAGACCAGGGTCGTGTTATTGTGCAGGAATGTGGCCTCCGTGGCTTCACGGAAGGTCTTGCCGGAGTCGTCGCTGATTATCTTGACGGACTTGGCCTTGACCAGACGGACATAACGGTCTTCGCCGTCCGGCTTGGCCAGAACGAAGACCGACAGACCCAGAAACAGGGCGAAGGATATTATTTTCTTACCTTCTCGGACCATCCGCTTCTAGAGAACTCGCAATCGGCGAACATAGGGTCTATAACGATATAGCTTTCCTTTATCTTCTGGGAGATGAAGTCGTTGATGGCCTCGTTCTGCTTGATGTTCTGGACGTTGTTGTAGAGAACATCATAATCCTTCTCGAAGGAAGCCACGTGTGCGGGGAGTACCTTGTCCAGACGGATTATCTTGTACACGAGGTTGCCGCCGTCCACGGTATAGGCGCCGCGTCCTTCATTGTCGGTAGAAGAGAACGGTTCTGAAATTTCGCCTTCGATAAGGGTGGACACGGCCTTGTAGTCGGCCGGTTTCATCTGGTCCACTGCGAAATATGAAGATCCCGTGCTCGGGTCGGCCATCTGGCCGTCATTGGTCCTGGTGGCAGGATCCTCGCTGTATTTGCGGACCGCCTTCTCGAAGGTGATGGTTCCGCCTATGATCTCGGTCCTGATGCTGTCGAGCTTGGCATATCCCTTCTCCATATCCTCGGTGGTGTACTCCGGCTTGATGAGGATGTGTCTGGCGTGGAACATGTCGCCCTTCTTGCTGACCATCTCGATAATGTGGTATCCGTCAGGAGTTTCCACTATGTTTGACACCATACCCGGCTTGAGGGCCATGGCTGCGTCGGAGAACGAGGTCCAGAACACGGACTTGTTCGCCATACCCAGGTCGCCGCCGCTGCGGGCGTTGCTCGGGTCCTGCGAATAAAGGCGCGCGAGGGTGGTGAATTTCTCACCGGCCACGATTCTCTCACGGATCTCCAGAAGCTTTTCCTTAGCGGCCAGCTTGGCAGCCTCGCGGTCAGGATATATGCAGATCTGGCTCATCTGGTACTGGGCCGGGATCTCCGGAAGGTTGCCCTTGCCGATGGTGTCCACATACTGCTTTACGTCATAAGGGGTTATCTCCGGTATCTTCTTCGCTATCTCCTGCTGCTCCTGCTGGGTGAGGGACATCTCCTCGAGCTGTTTGCGCCACTCCTCGCGGAGCTTGCTGACGGATTTGCCGAAATACTGCTCCACGGCTTCCTCGCCGCCCAGGTCGGTAAGCAGACTGCTGATACGGTCGTTGAGATTGGCAGTCACCATCTCCTGATTCACCGTAAGAGAGTCGATGCGTGCCTGCGAGAGCAGCAGCTTGCTGGCCAATATCTGCTCCAGAATGTCGCAGCGGATGGCCTTGTCGGAAGAATAGCCGCGGGAGCGCATCATACGCACTTCCTGTTCGATGTCGGACAGCATCACGAATTCTCCGCCGATAACAGCCACCGTCTTGTCAGCCAGGCCGCTGTATTTCTGAGCCTGAGAGCATACAGTGCCGAGCAGACAGGCGAGTACAACCAAAACTTTTTTCATACCTTAATAAATAACGAATTGACCCTTGTCGGAGGCCTCATCAAGCAATCTCTGTTCCAAAGCGACCAGAAGTTCACGTTTTCTCTCGCTGAGGATGTATTCCCTTATCCTGTCGATGCAGAATTCGTACGGCGCCACGCCTGTCTTCTTCATCTCGCGCACATAGGCCACCTTAATGTCCGCCATATCCGAGGATTCTATGGTGATATAATTGTTCTTATACTGCGAAAGCATTGTAAGATAATCCGTTCCGAATTCCTTGGCCAGAGTGGAGGCGTCCATCCAGGTCTGCGAATTGTCGAAATACTTTATGGCGAAGACCCGCGCCAGGCTGTCCACGGCCACCACGTCGGACGGGCGGTTCGAAGACATCTTCTTTATGAGGGATTCCCGCTGCTCGGAAGTCTTCACGATGTCGATGAAACGCACCTTGAGAATAGGCCTTTCGAGGTTGAACAGGCTCTGGTGGGATTTGTAGAAGGACATCATCTGATCCTCGGTGATGAGGGTGTCAAGTCTCTCGTTTACAAACTGCTGCTCATAGCGGAAACGCAGAAGCGAACGCCTGTAGGATTCCAGTTCCGAGGTCACGTCCTGGTCGGCCTTGGACAGCTGGCTTACCGCCATGTCGCTGTACAACTGACCCGTAGCCCAGGAATTGATGTACTGGAGCGCCAGGTTCGTGCTGTCCGACGAGGACACCCCGGCAGGGATATATTTTCTAAGTTCCGATCTGTATAATTTGTGCTTCCCGACCTTCGCCACCACCACATCATCGTGAATCAGGTTCTGAACCGCATTGCACGAAGTCACGGCGAATATGGACAAGGAAAGCAACAATGCCCATTTTTTACTCATAACCTACAAATATAACACTTTCGCCAAAGAACACAAAAAGAGACGGCCCTTCTGAGGTCGTCTCTCTCAACTATATGGTATTAAGGTTATTCCTTAACAGTATCCTTCACCGTGTCGCTGAGCTTGGTGTAAAGGGCGTCTGTCTTCTCGAGGATCTCCTTGCGAAGAGCGGCGAAATGCGCCTTCCGGCTGCCTTCAGCCTTAGCGTAAACCTTATCCTTAAGCTCGTTGTAGAGGTTCACAGCCTCTTCCATCAAACCTGCAACCGTCTCGTCTGTCTGGGGACGAACGGCAGCCACTACTGAGCAATCCTCGATGAATGCGCCGAGAACGTACTCAATGTCCTTTTTTATGTCTCTAAGATTCATATCTGTGTTAATTAGAGTGAATGTAGCGGGAGCGGGGCACGATCCCGCGACCTCCGGATTATGAATCCGACGCTCTAACCAGCTGAGCTACCCCGCCATCGTTAAGAAGTTGTCGCGAAACAGCCTCTAAGAAAAGTTGAGATAGAAGGATTCGAACCCTCACTGACAGAGCCAGAATCTGTAGTGCTACCATTACACCATATCTCAATGGTTATTTCAATTCCCCGCAAAGGGAACGCAAAGGTAAGAATAGATTTTGATTTTACAAAATTTTTTACTCTTTTCCTATCAATGCCATAGCCCAGACTTCACAGCCCTCCCCGCGGCCCACAAACCCGAGCCTCTCGGTGGTCGTCGCCTTGACGCTCACCCTCGACACATCCAGCCCCGCCGCTTCGGCTATGCATTCGCGCATTTTTATGATATACGGGGCCAGTTTCGGCGCCTGGAGGGCGATGGTAATGTCCACATTGGCTACCGTCCAGCCCTGTTCGCTGACCCGGCGCAGAACCTCTTTCAGAAGCAGTATGCTCGAAATCCCCTTATAGGCAGGGTCGGTGTCGGGAAACAGATGCCCGATGTCGCCGAGGGCCAGCGCGCCGAGCAGCGCGTCGCAAAGCGCGTGAAGCGCCACATCCCCGTCCGAATGCGCCACAAAGCCCGTTTCCGAAGGGATCTGCACGCCGCAAAGCCACATTGGCAGGCCTTCGCGGAGCTGATGCACGTCATACCCCTGGCCAATTCTGTAATCTGTCATATAATCTGTTGCTCGTTGATCCTGCAAATTTAAGTTTTATTTCCGGATAATAATTAAATTTGCGCGAGCAACGTAGCATCGGGCTACAAACATGGCGTGTGCGTGGGAAGAAAGTTTCGCAAGTGGCGCACAATGCTATATAATAACAATTTTAATTACTTGCGGAACTTGAATTTATGGCTATTTTCAATTGGTTCGGCGAAAGCGAACACAGGGTGTTCAATTACAAGCCTCGCTATTATGACCCGGATGAAGAGGCGCGCAAAAAGAAATTCGGGAAAGTGGACGGCTCCGAAGAGAAGAAGGAGGACTATGCTCCCGGCTCCTATGTCAGGGGCGCGTTCCGCGACGGGCACTACAGCAAGGAGAGAAGCCACGCGACCAAGGCCGGGAACATCATCGGCATCATCGGGCTGCTGCTCATCGCAGTGGTACTCATATACATAGCCAAGTTCTATATGCTCTTGTAAAATGGAAGAAAGCATTCTCAAAGCAGTCGAGGTTCTCAAGAAGGGAGGACTCATCCTGTACCCGACAGACACCATCTGGGGAATCGGGTGCGACGCCACGAACGAAAAGGCGGTGGAAAAGGTATATGCGCTCAAGCAGCGCTCTGATTCCAAGGCGCTTGTCCTGCTGGCCAGCGACCTGGATATGGTGGCACGCTATATAAAGGAGATCCCGCAGATGGCCATTCAGCTGGTGGAAGTCAACGATGCCCCGATGACCATCATCTATCCGGGAGCGTGCGGACTGGCACCCAACGCGGTCGCCGAGGACGGCACCGTGGGGATGCGCATTCCGCTCGAAGGCTCGTGCATAGACATAGTCCGCAGACTTGGCAGACCGCTTGTATCCACTTCTGCCAATATCTCGGGCCAGCCGTCGCCGAAGTGCTACGCCGACATCTGCGATGAGATCAAAAACGGCGTGGACTACATCGTGGACCCTGTGCTGGAAAGCGACGAGACCGGGAAAGCCAGCCAGATAATCAAGGTGGGTCTTGACGGAGAAGTAAAGATAATCAGGGCATAATGGGCAGAATTCACCAACTCTCTTCACAGCTTTCGAATATGATAGCCGCCGGGGAAGTGGTCGGAAGACCAGCTTCCGCGGTAAAGGAGCTGCTGGAAAACGCAGTGGACGCCGGAGCCGACAGGATACACCTGATAGTCAAGGATTCCGGGCGCACGCTGATCCAGGTCATAGACAACGGCTGCGGAATGGGTGAAGAGGACGCTCTGCTCTGTTTCGAAAGGCACGCCACATCGAAAATCGCCACGCCGGAGGACCTGGAGCAGATCCGTACTTTCGGGTTCAGGGGCGAGGCTCTCGCCTCCATCGCCGCCGTCGCGCAGGTGGACCTCAAGACCAGAAGGGAAGAGGACGAAGTGGGAGTGCACGTCACCGTGGAAGGGAGCGAACTTAAGGGGAAGCAGTCCGAAAACTGCCCCAAAGGCACATCCATTGAGGTCAGAAACATCTTCTACAACACTCCGGCCAGGAGGAAATTCCTCAAGTCCGACGGCATAGAGTTCAAGCACATAGTGGAGGAGTTCACCCGCGTGAGCATCACCAGGACCGACATTGAATTCATCCTCACCCACAACGGGAAGGACTGCCTGGTGCTCAGGAAAACCCAGGGTCTGAAATTCCGCATCCTGGATCTGCTGGGAAGCGGCGTGGTGGGCGACGTCGTGGACCTTCAGGCCAAGACCAGACAGGTGGACATCACAGGTTACATCGGCCGCCCGCAGAGCGCGAAAAAGACGCTCGGGAACCAGTACCTGTTCGTGAACGGCCGGTTCTTCAAAAGCGCATATCTGCACAAGGCCATAATGAACGCCTATTCCGAGATGACCCCGGACGGGCTTACGCCTTCGTACTTCATATTCCTTACGGTGGACCCGCAGACGCTCGACGTCAACATAAGCCCGACCAAGACCGAAGTCAAGTTCGAGAACGACTCCCTCATCTTCCAGACCCTGTACGCCTGCGTAAGGGAGACCCTGGGGAAGAACGGATTCGGGGAGATGATAGATTTCGACGCGGCCGGAGCGCTGGACCTGCCGCAGCTGGGCCGGGAGGACACCTCTTTCAGACCGTCCGAAATATCCGCCGGGATAGATTTCAACAGCGACTACAACCCTTTCGACACCCCTTCCGAGACCTCACGTGAACAGGGCCCGTCAAAGGGCGGATCATATCAGGGCAGCCACATATTCGAGAAGAGGCAGGACTACGGAATGCTGTTCGAAAAGGACAGCGCCGCCACGCCGCAGCCGCGCACCGAGCAGTTCCTCGTGGGCAGAAAATACATCTGCACCCCAATGGATGCCGGTTTTATGGTGACCAACGTCAGAAGGGCCCAGGTGCGCATACTCTACGAAGAGATGCTCGAAGCCCTGAAGGGAAGCGCCAATGTCTGCCAGACGGCCCTCTTCCCCGTGCAGGTGCAGATCGGGACCGCCTGCATACCCCTCATAGAAGAGAATTCCGAGTTCCTCTCTCGTCTCGGATTCGACATAACCGTCTTCGGCAGCGACACCATAGTGGTCGCCGGAGTGCCCCAGGGCTATGATTTCGACGAAAAGTCCATACAGAAGGCCGTGGCAGACCTTTTGCAGATTCTGGAAGAAGAAAAACACTCCTTGCCGGAGATAATGCAGGCCAATGTGGCGAAGAAACTTTCGGAAGCGGGGATTCCGCAGAATTCCGCTATCAGCACCGTAGCCGCCGCACAGACGCTCCTGGGCAGGCTTTTCGCCTGCAGGAATTCCGAACTGACCCCGTCAGGCAAACGGATTTCGAAGCTTATCACCATAGAGGACTTAGACAAATTATTCTGATGCAGTTCAATTACTACAACAACCGCCCGTCCGGCTTTATGAGCAGCGTGCCGCCGGCTACCAGGAACCTTATCATAATCTGTACACTGGTCTACATAGCGACGCTCATCAACCAGAACTTTATGTACAGCTCCTTCGCGCTGTTCTACCCGAGTTCGCACTATTTCCACTGGTGGCAGCTCTTCACGCATATGTTCATGCACGGAAGCTTCTGGCACCTGTTCTTCAATATGTTCGCCCTCTACACCTTCGGAACGGTGGTGGAAAGGACCATTGGCACGAAGAAGTTCCTCATACTCTACTTCGTCGCCGGACTCGGAGCCGTGGCTCTGCATTTCGGTGTAATGAACATTCAGCTCGCGACCCTCGAGGCGCAGATCTCAGACGGTTCGGCTTCGGCGCTCAACACCTATGCCAATCTCAAGCGCATCCCTACCGTGGGCGCTTCGGGAGCCATCTACGGACTTCTGATCTCCTATGCGCTCATCTACCCTCAGAACAAGCTCACCCTCATCTTCCCGCCTATAACGATGAGCGCGAAGACCTGGGTCATCATATTCGCAGTCATAGAACTTTTCACCGGCATCCGCGGCCTGGAAGACGGCGTGGCGCACTTCGCCCACCTCGGAGGAATGCTCTTCGGATGGATGCTGATAGCGTACTGGCGCAAAAAGCACGTCCTGTTCGACGACTATATGAACTGAACAAATTAACTGCTTGTGAAACTTGAGGGATGGAACTTTTCTACGGACAGCTTTCTGACGACAGTCTTCTCACCTTCGACGGCGAGGAAAGCACGCACCTGGTGAAAGTGATGCGCCACCGCGAGGGGGACAGCATCTTCGCCATGGACGGCAGCGGAGTGCTGTTCCATTGCACTCTTCTGGATGCCAATCCCAAAGGCAGCTGCGCGCGCATCGACTCGCGCGAGGAGGGCTGGGGAACGGTTCCATACCGGCTGACATTGGCCTGCTGCCCGACCAAGAACAACGAACGCTTCGAATGGATGGGCGAGAAGGCCACCGAACTTGGCCTAGACTGCCTGGTGCCGGTGATAGGCGAAAGGTCCGAAAGGAAGGTTTACAAGACCGACCGTATGCGCAGAATCGTTCTGAGCGCGGCCAAGCAGTCCCTGAAGACCGCCATTCCGGAAGTGAAGGAGCCGGTGAGCGTGCTGGAGTTCATCGCTTCGGCACCCAAGGACAGCCTGAGGCTCATCGCATACTGTTTCGAAGGCGAAAAACTCTCCATAAGGGAGGCTCTGCAGAATTGTCCGGACAGGCAGAAGATATGCGTTCTCATCGGCCCGGAAGGAGACTTCTCCCCGCGCGAGGTGTCGGAGGCCATCAGGGCCGGATTCAAGGCCGTGCATCTGGGAAGCTCGCGCCTGAGGACGGAAACGGCGGCGCTGTGCAGCGTGGCCAGCGTGTATAACAGGTTTATGCGATGAAAATTGGCCTTATCAGCGATACTCACGGGGTGTGGAGTCCCGAATTCCAGGATTTTCTGAAGGATGTGGACGTCATCTGGCACGCCGGAGACTGGGGCGGAGACATCGGGTTCACGAAGAAGATTTCCTCCTGGAAACCGATCGTGGGCGTGTACGGGAACTGCGACGGGCAGGACATACGGTTCGAATACCCGGCATTCCAGTTCTTCAACTGCGAAGGCATGAGCGTGCTGATGACACACATAGGCGGTTACCCCGGCAGGTACGACCATCGCGCCAAGGCCCTCATAGAGAGCCTCAGACCGCAGATTTTCGTGTGCGGACATTCGCATATCCTCAAGGTCCAGTGGGATGAGCATTATCAGATGCTCTCCGTCAATCCCGGGGCCTGCGGACTGCAGGGTTGGCAGGTGGTAAGGACCGCGCTGAGATTCAAGATAGAAAACGGAAACGTCTCCGATATGGAGGTATTCAAACTGAATAGATGACTATGGCTAAGATTCACACCCTGTGGTACTGCACGAGCTGCGGCAATGAAAGTTCCAAATGGATGGGCCAGTGCCCCGCCTGCAAGGAATGGAACACTATGGTGGAGGCGCCGGTAAAGACGGCTCCATCCAAATCCGCGATGCTCTCCGGCCGGGACACACCCAGGGCCGTGGCACTCAGCACCATCTCTTCGGATTCGGAGAGGCGCCGGAGTCTGGGCAACGCCGAACTGGACAGGCTTCTAGGCGGCGGAATCGTACCGGGGTCTCTGGTGCTCATAGGCGGCGAACCGGGCATTGGCAAATCCACCCTGTCGCTTCAGATTCCTCTGTACAGCAACGGCCTGCGCACCCTCTACGTCACTGGAGAGGAGAGCGAAAGGCAGGTCAAGATGCGCGCCGACCGCCTGGGCGGAGACCAGACCAACTGCACCATCTATGCCCAGACCAGACTTGACGACATACTCACGGAAGCGCTTTCTTCCAAGCCCGACCTGATGGTCGTGGATTCAGTGCAGACGATGTACTGCGACAATGTCGAATCCACCGCCGGATCCGTGTCACAGATCAAGGAAGTGGCCGCCAGACTGCTCCGATTTGCCAAGGAAAGCGGCATCCCGGTGATTCTCATCGGCCACATAACCAAGGACGGCTACATCGCCGGCCCGAAAATCCTCGAACATATCGTGGACGTGGTGCTCCAGTTCGAGGGCGACGGCAAGGGCGCGTACAGAATAATGCGCTCCATCAAAAACAGATTCGGCTCCACTTCGGAACTGGCAGTGTTCGAGATGATGGGCAGCGGCCTGAAGGAAGTCGCCAACCCATCGGAGCTCCTGATCCCCATGCACCAGCAGGGCCTCAGCGGCACGGCGATCTGCGCCATGCTCGAAGGCAACAGGCCAATCCTTTTCGAAGTTCAGGCGCTCGTGTCCAGCGCGGCGTACGGCACGGCCCAGCGTTCGGCCACCGGGTTCGACGTCCGCAGACTCAATATGCTTCTGGCGGTGCTCGAAAGGCGCGCGGGATTCAAGCTCGGGGCCAAGGACGTGTTCCTGAACATGGCGGGCGGGCTCAAAGTCGCCGACCCGGCCTGCGATCTGGCCGTGATCTGCGCCATTCTGTCGTCCAATTTCGACTTCGCGCTGCCGGGCGACGTCTGCTTCGCCGCCGAAGTGGGCCTGAGCGGGGAGATCCGCCCTGTGGCACAGACCGACAGAATCATCACGGAAGCAGCCAGACTCGGGTTCAAGAAGATCTACGTAAGCTCGTATTCTTCGCTTTCGGCCAAGAGCCCGGAAGGCATCCAGGTCATCAGGACCGAGGACGTTCCGTCACTTATTAAAATTCTTTTTCGGTAAGACGGCACAACTTCGGGATTATTTCACTACCTTTATGCTGAACAACACTAAAACTGATGCGCAAGTCAGCTTTAATGTCTGTCCATACACACAAGAATGAAGTTAAACTTCTAAAACACGGTAACTATGGAGATTAGAATCAAATCTTTGAAGTTCGACGCCAGCGAGAAGCTTACCGCTTTCGTCGAGAAGAAAGTAAAACGAATCGAAAAGTTTTTCGACAACGCCACTCAGGTAGCCGAAGTTACACTTGAAAATGCGAAGGAAGGAAAGAGAGCCAAGCTCAAGGTTCACATTCCGGGAGACGATCTGGTTATCGAATGCGTGAGCGATACTTTCGAAAACGCCATAACAGCCTGTGTTGACGCAATGAAGGAAAAACTGACCAGAGCCAAAGAAAAAGCACAGGAAAGATAGATGTAAAAATTTTCTTTCTGTAAAGAACCGCCGTCAGGGACGAAATGATTTTCTGATAAGGCAAATATTTCAGAGTTTTGCGAAAAACAGCGAACTATGAAATGCCTTACGAAAAATTTACTTCCGCTGACGGCGGTTTTCTTTTGCACTTTGTGCTCCGAACCTGTCATCAATCCCATCCGTCCCGCCAGGGGCGACAATACAGTCACCGACGAGCCGCGCAGCGACATAACCACACCGGGAGAAGAGGGCAGCCCCGAGGTTCCGGAAGGGAAAAGCATCTGGGTGAGCGCAGTGCTCGAACGCGAAGACGGCGGCCGGGAACTGGCTCTGTACAGGGACGGGGCGAAGGTATTCGGCATTGACTGCACCGAAGAAAACCACATCGGCGAAGACCCGGACACTCACTTTCTTACGGAAGGACACCTGTTCACCGCATACTCGGACAGGGATTACACCTACATCTGCCGGGACGGCGAACTTCTGCACAAAATCAGCGGAAGGGAATATGTCAGGTCCCTGCTCCGGGACGGAAGCGACATCTGGACCCTGTCCATTCCGCTGAATGAAAACGGCTTCCGCGTAAGAAAAAACGGCATGACCTTCTTCTCGAAGGAAGACGGCACGCCGCTGTCCTTCTATATGGACGGGACGGACCTGTATCTGACTTTCTACACTCTTCTGGCGGGAAGCCGCGTGACTTATCTGCTGAAAAATGACAATGCCGTGCAGATCAAAGGACCGCATTCACTGGAAGTGGAGGATGTGCGTATCCATAACGGAACGACCTGCTATATAGAAAAATCCGGGAGGAAAATGATAATGAGCTACTCGGACAGGGAGTTCGAACTGAACTGCCAGGCCGGATTCAATGTGATCGACGCCGAGGCGATTCCGTACGGGGAGAAGGACTTCACGCTGATTCTGCACATGCAGTCGCTGTACTCCCCCATGCCCGCCGACCTGATACACAACCGGGACACCACGATACTGGAGGGGGCGGGAACCGTGTGCCGGTATTACTGGGACGAGTCTTCGTGGTGGAGAACATGCCTTGCCAGGGATGCGGACAAATGGTATATCTACACGGCCTCCACGGATTCGGAGACTGTTCTGGAAAATGTGCATATCCCGTCGGAGCGGTGCGTCTGCACAGATGGAGGGAAACTGTACGTCGCGGCGTCATACAGGGACACCGCGCATCAGCCGTTCGTATGGGACGGCGAGAAGACTTCGGTTTACAGAATTACGGGGACGCTGACCGGAATTTGCATCAGTCCTCCCAGGTGACGGTGCGTGACAGATCGGGATTGACGGTGATGTACACCTTCAGGGTCTCCTCGGGGAGGAGCGGCTCTATATTCTCCGGCCATTCCATAATGCAGAGGCTGCCGCTGTCCAGATAATCGTAAAGACCTATGTCAAGCGCCTCTTCGAGGTGTTCGATGCGGTAGAAGTCGAAATGATACAGAGATTCCCCGGAAGCCGTCCTGTACTCGTTGATGATGGAGAAGGTAGGTGAAGACACTGCGTCCTCCTTTACCCCCAGAAGGGAACAGATGGCCGTGGTGAAGGTCGTCTTCCCGGCCCCCATAGGAGCATAAAATGCGATAAGATTATGCCCCGCAGTCTGTTCCAGGAACTTCTGCGCCGCCTCCACGATACCGTCCAGATTCTTTATCTCTATACTTCTTTTCATACCTTTTTACTTGCGAACACGCAAAATTACTACTTTTTAATAAACTTGAGCCATGTTAGTACACATATTCGGAGCCAAATGCATAGGGATAGACGCCGTCAGGGTGACCGTCGAGGTGGATATCGCCAGCGGGATAGGAATACATCTCTGCGGACTGGGCGACGTGGCGGTGAAGGAAAGTCTTCTGCGCACCGTAACGGCCCTGCAGTCACTCGGATACCATATTCCGGGACGCAAGATAGTCATCAACCTGGCGCCGGCCGACCTCCACAAGAGCGGAAGCGGATATGACCTGCCCATCGCCATAGGCATCATCGCCGCGTCCGGCCAGAGGGACCTGCCCCTGATAAAGGACACCCTCATAATGGGCGAACTGGGCCTTGACGGGTCCGTGAGGCCCATCAAAGGCGGTCTGCCGATGGCGGATTTCGCGAAGAAGACAGGATTCAAAAGATGCATCCTGCCTGTTTCTTCGGCGCTCGAAGCCTCCCGGATCCAGGGAATTGACATCTACGGCGTGCGCAACCTCACGGAGGTCATTGACATTCTGAGCGGAAGCGTATTCTCTACTATAACGGAAGATACTCCCGCCGCAGAGAGTACTGACGCCGCTGCCGGAGCCGAAAGGGTGGATTTCGCTGACATCATCGGGCAGGAAGGTGCCAAGCGCGCCCTGGAGATCGCGGCCTGCGGAGCACACAATCTGATTATGATCGGATCGCCCGGAAGCGGAAAGAGCTCATTGGCCAAGGCGCTGCCGGGGATCCTTCCTCCGCTCACGGACAGCGAGTCCCTGCTGTGCAGCAAGATCTATTCGGTCGCGGGCATCAGTGCTCCGGGAGGGTCTCTGATGCGCACCAGGCCGTTCCGGAGCCCGCATTACAGCGCATCGCTCGCCGCCATCATAGGAGGCACGGGCGGCACGGACAACATCATCCCCGGGGAAGTGACACTCTCGCACCTGGGAGTGCTGTTCCTGGACGAGTTCAACCTTATGCCGCGCAGCGTGATAGAGGCTCTGCGCGCTCCCCTCGAAGACAGGAAAGTCGTAATTTCAAGGCTTAGGAGCAAGATCGAATATCCGGCGTCCTTCACCCTTGTAGCTGCTGCCAATCCCTGCCCCTGCGGCTATTACGGCGAACAGGGCCGCTGCACCTGCACTCCGGGCCAGAGAAACCAGTACCTGAGCCGGCTGAGCGGTCCGATAATGGACAGAATGGACCTGCAGGTATGGGTGCATCCGCTGAACATCTCGTCCCTGAAAAGCACAGCCCCGAGGGAGAGTTCAGCCCAGATAGCCCGGCGCGTGCTGCTTGGCCGACAGATGCAGACCAGACGCTTCGAAGGCACGGGGATAAGCTCAAACGCGGAGATGTCGGTAAAGCAGATCGGCCGGTTCTGCCCGCTGGAGCCGGACTGCGAAAAGCTGCTCTCGGACCTGATGGAGACCATGCAGTTCTCGATGCGCGCCTATTACCGCATCATCAAGGTAGCCAGAAGCATCGCCGACCTGGAAGGCTGCGAAAACATCAGAAAAGAACACATTATGGAAGCGTCGGGATACCGGTTCCTGGACAGGGCTACAGAATGAACCTGAGACCCATGTCGAAGCTGACCATCATAGGATGCTCGGTGCGCAGAGACTTCGGCTGGGATTCTGAGAAATAATATCCCACGTAAGGATCGAAGAAGATCGCCACAGAGCCCAGCTGCCAGCAGATGCCCACGCCGGCCTTCACTCCTATCTGAGGCGACTGGCGTCCGTCCTTGTAAACCGGGAGCGATGACTCGGAGAACATATAATACTTGCTGCTCACGCACTGCTCCAGGCTCGCGCCTGCATAGGCGTAGAGCTTGAATGAACTCTGAGGATTGAATGTATAGTAAAAGTTTACAGGGATTCCGACATAGTTGACGTAATGTCTCACTTCACCTTCCATCGTGTTATAGGCGCCGGTGAAACTGCGCGACAGAAGCGTCCAGTCAAGTCCTACCGAGCAGGAGAAGTGCGTGCTGAAAGGGAGCATCAGCGACAGGCCCACGGATCCCGGCACATCGAAATTGGACACGCTGTTCTCCACCATTCCTTCCGGAATATATCCGCTGGTCCACTGCGCGCGGCTGAACGCCGTACTGCTGTGGGCATCATTGGCCCCTATCGAACCGCGCAGATTGACGGAAGGCTTCTCGCGGCGGGCCTTGCGTGCGGACTCTCTGTCCTCCGCCATCATCGAAGCGAACGGATCTTCCCACTGCTCTTCCTGCTGAACGGCCTCCTCCCTGATTACAGGAGCGCGATCCGGCTCCACAGCCACCTCGGCCTCAGCCCTGGCGGTCTGCTCCATGTAAAGCGGGCTTTTCACCTCACGGGGCACAAGGGCTTTGCCGACAGGCTTCACTTCAGAGGCGAACGCGGATTCTTCGCAGGCCAGACGGCTTTCGGTCCTTATGACGTCGATCCCCGCAGGCTCCACGGTCCGGTTGACGCCGTCCCTGTGGAAGACGAAGACTGCCAATGCGGCAGCCGCGCCGCACAGAGCCACACCCGCGGCGCCCCACCATCCGCCATAGCGGCGCGACGGAGCGGCGGCGATATGCCCGAGCCTTCCGGAGATAGCCTCCCAAGCCTCTGCCGGGGCTTTCACCTCAGCGGAGAGGAGCTTTTCTCTAACCTTGCTGTCAAATATCCCGTTCATTACTTTCTTCCTTTAATTTTCTCCTGCAGGAGCATTCTCGCCCTCTGCAGCTGCGATCTGGACGTCGCCTCCTCTATCCCCAGCTTCTGCCCTATCTCCTTATGGGAGTAGCCCTCGATCACATACATGTTGAATACTGTCCTGAACCCTGCGGGAAGCGTCGCTACCATATCTAGCAGTTCCCTGTAGTTCATCGACTGCAGCGCATCCATCCCCTCGTCGGCCAGGGAATAGGCAGTCTCTATGTCTTCCGTGCCCGTCATCACGTCGTGACGGCGGAGCGACATAAGGGCCGTGTTGATAAAAATCCTTCTGGCCCAGCCTTCGAAAGAGCCCTCGCCGGAGTAGGTGTCCAGCTTGCTGAACAGCGTCACAAACCCATCCTGAAGCACGTCGCAGGCCGATTCCCTGTCGCCCATATAACGCAGACACACCGCGTACATCTTGGCCGACAGCATATCGTAGATGGATTTCTGAGCACGCGGGTCTCCCTCTTTCGCGCCCTGTATCCACCTGTTAAGATGCCTGTTTCTGTCGAATAGTTGCATTGATGCTGAAAACTTCCCCAAATTTAAGGTTTTTTGGTTAATTTTGCCCTGTTATGAAATTTAGGCATTTACTGCTCTCTACCATACTGTTATTCTCCACCCTATCCATAGCCTCGGCTACGGATGACATCAGCATCGTGGACATAGCCCAGCTGATAAGCGACGAATCCTACAAAAAGGCTAAGACCCTGTCGCTAAGGCTTCTGAAGAGCGAACCTGAGAACGACGCCGCATGGTGCTACCTCGGATACTGCTATTTCTACGAGGACAATCTCGAGAAGGCCATGCAGTGCTGGGAACGGGCATCCGAAATCGACCCGGACAACAGCTACTATATGCTGCCGCAGTACAATGTCTATTCGGCATTCCCGGCTCTGAGATCATATGCGGATTCATTAGCCCTGGTAATGGCGGAGAAATGGCCCGAGGAGTACAACTCCCCATACACGCTCTGCCTGAGGGCCGAAAAGGAGATGAGCAATGGCCGCGATTCGACAGCGGCGCTGCTCTTCCAGCAGGCTCTGACCGAAGACCCCGACTACGTCCCGGCGATCATGCCGCTCGCGGAGATCTACAGGACCCAGGACAACCTGGCGGCATATTTCGCCACCATCCCGGGATATCTGATCTCCCCTGCGGTGGAAGTGGAAAGCAAGGTCGACTACCTCAAGCACATTCTGAACCTCGTGGACGGGCCGACCTACAGGATCTACCACAAGAATCTGGACACTATGGTGGACACGCTCCTGACCGCGCATCCTAAGGATTCCCTGGCCATAAGCCTGGCCGGAAGCTGGGATGTGGCCACCGGAAGGAACGACCTGGCATACGGGCATTTCGAGCAGCTGACGGAGCTCTATCCGAAAAGCGCCACCGGATGGTTCGCGCTGATGTCGATCTCGGAGGGCGATCCGCAAAAGATCATACAGCTCGGCGAGGAGGCCCTGCGGCACCTGGACAACCCCAAAGACCAGTGCGCCGTCTATGTGTCCCTGGCCAACACCTACTTCACGCAGGAAGACTACCGGAACAGCTACAGGTACCTGGACAAGGCCATCAAGCTCGAGCCGCACGACGCGACGATCCTTAACAACTACGCCTATTACCTGAGCACCGAAGGCAAGAAGCTCAAGAAGGCGGAGAAGATGTCGCGCGAAGCCCTCAAACTGGAGCCTGAAAACGTACAGTTCCTGGACACCTACGGCTACATCCTCTACCTGATGAAGGACTACGGAAACGCCCGCACGTATTTCAAGAAATGTATGGTGTACGGCGGCAAGGAGCACAAGGTCATCCTCGAGCATTACGCGATGACCCTCTACGCCCTGGGCGAGATAGACCTGGGCAACTTCTATATGAACCTTTCCAAGCAGGCCGAATGAAACGCTTCCTCCTTACACTCACCCTTCTGCTTTCACTGAGCGCCCTCGGCTACGGCCAGAACGCCCAGAAACAGGAGATCGAGCGCCTGCGCAAGGAGATCGCCGCCCTGGACAAGCAGCTGAAGGCCAATGAAGGCAAAAGCGCCGACGCCACGGCAAAATTGGCCCTTACCAGGAAGAAAGTCTCTTCGAGCAGGAAGCTCGTTACGGAGTCCGAGCGCGAATTGGCAGCCATCAACAGGGAGATCAAGGCCAAGTCGGCCGAAATCGACCGCACACAGGCGCGGCTCGACGAGAATCTCGCGTACTACGAAACCCTCATCCGGAGCGCATATCTGAGCCGCGACCCGCGTCTGCGCTTCCTCTATGTGCTGTCCGGGGAGAGCATCCCGCAGGTGGTGCGGCGGTTCAACTACCTCCGCTCCGCATCCGACGAACTGCGCGAAGAGGCTCAGAAAATCGAGGCCCGCAAGGCTCAGCTGTCCCTGGAAAAGGCTCAGCTGGATTCACTGCGAAAGGTTAACGTCTCTCTGCTGTCCGAACGGAACCAGAACCTCAACCGTCTGAAAACCACCGAGAAAAAGGAGCAGCAGATAGTTCAGGACCTGAAGAGAAACAAGAGCCGCTATCAGGCCGAGATAAAGAAAAAGCAGAAGCAGATCGATGCGCTGAACAAAAAAATCGCGCAGATGATAGCCGAGCAGAACAAAAAGCAGAAGGCCAAGAGCAGTCCTCAGAAGAAGGTGGACGTGCAGCTGTCGAAGGAATTCGCGGCCAACAAGGGGAAACTGCCGTGGCCGGTGAGCGGCACCATAGTGGGACAGTACGGAAAGCACAAACACCCTGTCTATAAAAACATTGACCTGCCGTTCAACAACGGCGTGAACATTTCCACCGAGACCGGGGCGCAGGTCTGCGCCGTGTTCAACGGGACCGTGTGCCAGGTGGTGGTGATGCCGGGATACAACCAGTGCGTGCTTGTCCAGCACGGTGAGTACTACACTTTCTACTGCAAGCTGAAACAGGTCAACGTGAAGGCCGGTGACAAGGTGAGCGCCGGCGACGTGCTCGGCACGGTCGACACCATCTCGGGCGAGACTCAGCTCCACTTCCAGCTCTGGAAGGGCACCTCGTCCATAGACCCGGAACCCTGGCTCCTCTAACGGGGCTTCACCAGTTCCACCGCCCCGGGACAGATGTCATCCTCCACTGGCGTAAGATGTATTATGCGCTGATTCGGTGACCCGCGGAAAAGCAGGGTCGTGTCCCTCCGGTCTATCAGGAAAGGTCCGTCCACCAGAGTGTCTATGTATTTGAGAAGTTCAGCCTTGACAGGGTCCTCGCGGATCTGCTCTATGGTGTATCCCGTCCAGCACCAGATGGTCTTGCGGGTCTCCGCCTTGATGCGGCGTGCGAGCGCGGTGAACGCCTCCACCTGGAAGAACGGGTCGCCGCCGGTAAAGGTCACATTGGAAATCTCATCCTCCACTATGGTGTCGAAAAGATCGTCCACAGACATCCATTTGCCGTTGGCTATGTTCCACGACTGGGGATTATGGCAGCCCGGGCAGTGATGCGGGCATCCTGCGCAATATATGGAAGTGCGCAGACCCGGCCCGTCGGCCATAGTCTGCGCCACTATATCCAGTACCGATATTTTATTTGTGCACGACACGGTCCTTGAGCTCGGCAAGTTTGCCGCTATTCCAGCGGTTGGTGGTACCTACCAGATACCCGGTGATTCGCTGAAGTGTGTCGATGTTGGTCGAATGGCAGTGAGGGCACTCCTTGAGGCCTTCCGTGGCATCCTCATATCCGCAGTCCAGACACCTGTTCCTGTTATGGTTCACTGAGCCGTAGCCGATGTTGTACTTGTCCATCAGGTCCACGATGCTCATTATGGCCTCAGGATTGTGGGTAGCGTCTCCGTCGATCTCCACATAGAAGATGTGGCCGGCGCCCTCGTACTGGTGGTAAGGGCCTTCGATCTTGGCCTTGTGCTCAGGAGTACAGTGGAAATATACGGGGATATGGCTGGAATTCGTATAGTAGTCCTTGTCGGTCACGCCCTTGATGATGCCGAACTTCTTCTTGTCCATACGGGTGAACCTTCCGGCAAGTCCCTCGGCAGGGGTGGCGAACAGGCTGTAGTTATGCTGATAGCTCTCGGAATAGCCGTTGATGCGCTCGCGCATATGCTTTATTATCCTCAGGCCAAGTTCCTGCGCCTCATCGCTCTCGCCGTGATGATGGCCTACCAGCGCGATGAGCGTCTCGGCCAGTCCGATGAATCCTATCGCGAGGGTTCCCTGGTTCAGCACGCTCTCCACGGTGTCGCACGGGCCAAGCTTGTCAGACCCGAGCCAGAGGCCGTTCATCAGAAGAGGGAACTGCTTCTTGAGGGCGGTCTTCTGAAAATTAAAGCGGTCGTTAAGCTGCTTGGCGGAGATGTCGAGCGCCCAGTCGAGCTTGCTCATAAAGGCGGCTATACGCTCCTCCTTGTCCTCTATGCCCATACATTCGATGGCGAGGCGCACGATGTTGATAGTCGTGAACGAGAGGTTGCCTCGGCCGATGGATGTGCGCGGGCCGAACTTGTTGTCAAATACCCTGGTACGGCAACCCATAGTGGCCACCTCGTGGAGATAGCGCTTAGGGTCGTCCTCCTTCCAGTCCGGATCCTGGTTGTATGTGGCGTCCAGATTCAGGAAGTTAGGAAAGAACCTGCGGGCTGTCACCTTGCAGGCGAATTTGTACAGGTCGTAGTTGGGATCTCCCGGCAGGTAGCTGACGCCTCTCTTCTTCTTCCAGATCTGGATAGGGAAAATGGCTGTCGATCCGTTGCCCACACCTTCGTAGGTGGTGTTGAGAATCTCGCGGATGATGCAGCGACCCTCTGCGGAGGTGTCCGTTCCGTAGTTTATGGAGCTGAATACCACCTGGTTACCACCACGCGAATGGATGGTGTTCATGTTGTGTACGAATGCCTCCATGCTCTGGTGGGTGCGGGCCACGGTCTGGTTGATGCACTGCTGCACAGCCCTCTCGTCGCCCTTCAGTCCGGTGAGGTCTCGCTTGAGGTAATCGTCAATCCTGATGTCATTAAGGTGAGAATAGTCGCAGTTGTCGTATTCGCCGAGCTTCTTAAGCTCCTCCTGGAAAGTTTTTCTTACAAAAGGAGCCAGATAGAAGTCGAATGCCGGGATGGCCTGACCTCCGTGCATCTCGTTCTGCACCGTCTCCATGGAGATGCAGGCGAGCACGCTGGCGGTCTCGATTCTCTTGGCAGGGCGGCTCTCGCCGTGGCCGGCCTTGAGTCCGTGCTCCAGAATGATGTCCAGAGGGTGCTGGATGCAGGTAAGGCTCTTCGTAGGATAATAGTCCTTGTCGTGGATGTGGATGTATCCGTTCATCACGGCCTCCCTTACGTCTTCGGCCAGCAGGCACTCGTCCACGTAGGTCTTGGTGGCTTCGGACGCGAATTTCATCATCATTCCGGCAGGGGTGTCCGCGTTCATATTGGCATTCTCGCGGGTAATGTCATTGGCCTGGGCGTCTATGATCTCCTGGAAGATCTCGGTGGTCTTCGCCTTGCGGGCCAGGTTCCTCTGGTTGCGGTAGGCGATGTAGCGCTTGGCCACCTCCTTGCGGGGACTCTTCATCAGCTCCATCTCCACACAGTCCTGTATTTCCTCGACGCTCATCTCCTCGTGGTGTTTCTTGGAGATGGTGTCGGCGATCCTGGCGGCGAGAATGATGTCTTCGCCGTCTTCAGTTACATCCATTGCCTTGAGGATGGCAGCGACAATCTTCTGATTGTTGAACTCCACCTTGCGGCCGTCCCTTTTGATTACATATTTGATCATAGCTGTACGATTTAGCGTGTAAAAAAACTCTCGTCATTTCGGGGCGAGAATTATCTATTGCAAATATAGAAGATAAGAAATAAGATTGTGCGGTTTGGGGCAAATAAAGTTTTCCACAAAGAAAAATCCCTCTGCCAACTTTCTGTCAGTCAGAGGGATATAAGGTTATCCACGGGCGGATGCGCCGGGTCGGTTAACAAAAATGTTACTAAGCGGAAACGCAGACCACCACGTGGCGGTCAAACGTGAAATAGTGCAGTTCCAGCTCCTGTTCGTAGTCGTCCTTGTCGGTGTAGGTGGCGCTCAATTCACCCTCGTCGCGGAAGCGGAAACCGTCAATCTTTATCTGCTCGGCGAAGTCCACGTCGTACTGGGATGTCAGCTTGTAGATGGCTTCCTTCGCGCACCACAGAACGGCAAGCTGCTCGTTGCGGGTGTCCTCGTCCAGATTCTCGAGTTCCTCTTCGCTGAACACGCGGGTAGCCACCTGAGAGAAGTCACGGTCCAGCGATTCGCAGTCCACGCCCACCTCGTCGTCGTCATTGAGCATGACGGCTACATATTTGTCGGTGTGGGTGATGCTGATATTGATGGCGTTGTTCTCGATATAAGGTTTACCATTATCGTGATGTGACAGATACACTTTCTCCTCGAACAGAGCATCGAGAAGCGCCCTTACTGCAAGCCTTTGCTTGCGAACGGATTCATTTTTAATATAGGAAATCTCCTCAAGCTCGTCTGAGGGAATGGACGTCATCGCGCGAAGCTCCGCCTCGCTCTCTGAAATTTTCCAGACACCTACGCGCGAGTGCGCGGGGTCATCAAGATCTTTTGTAAGAAATAGTGCCATATATTTTTTCGACAGCTGCAAATATAGTACAATTTCATCTGAATTTTGCTAACTTTGCGCCGAAAACATCACTTTTCAGTTAAAACTCAATTATTTTTGATAATATGAAATATCTTACAAACGAAAAACTGACCATCGTGGGTGCCGGCGGAATGATCGGCTCAAACATGGCTCAGACAGCTCTTATGCTGGGTCTCACACCTAACATCTGCCTCTACGATATCTTCGAGCCGGGTGTTCACGGTGTAGCTGAAGAAATGTATCACTGCGGATTCGAGGGTGCGAACATCACCTGGACCGTAGATCCCAAGGAGGCTTTCACAGATGCCAAGTACATCATCTCTTCAGGCGGCGCTCCACGCAAGGAGGGCATGACCCGTGAGGATCTTCTTAAAGGCAACTGCCAGATCGCCGCTCAGTTCGGTGATTTCATCAAGCAGTACTGCCCTGACGTAAAGCACGTTGTAGTTATCTTCAACCCTGCCGACGTCACCGCTCTTACAGCTCTTATCCATTCAGGACTTAAGCCTAACCAGCTTACTTCCCTCGCAGCTCTCGACTCTACACGTCTCCAGAGCAACCTCGCGAAGGAGTTCGGCGTTCCTCAGAGCGCAGTTACCGGAGCTCACACCTACGGCGGACACGGCGAGCAGATGGCAGTTTTCGCTTCACAGGTGAAGATTGACGGCAAGCCTCTCAGCGAGTGCGGTCTGTCAGCGGAGAGGATGGAGGAGATCAAGCACGACACCATCCAGGGCGGTTCAGCCATCATCAAGCTCCGCGGACGTTCATCATTCCAGAGCCCTGCATACAATGCAGTGAAGATGATCGAGGCCGCCATGGGCGGAACTCCGTTCACACTGCCTGCAGGTTGCTATGTGAACTGTGACAAGTGCGGTTTCAAGAACGTAATGATGGCTATGCCTACCGTCATCGACGCTACAGGTGTTCACTTCACCGCTCCTAAGGGAACGGAGGAGGAGATGGCTGCCCTGCAGTCTTCTTACGAGCATCTCTGCAAGATGCGTGACGAGATCGTCAGCCTGGGCATCGTTCCGCCGGTTGACAAGTGGAAGGAAGAGAATCCTAACCTTTAATCGTCAGGATTACATATACCGAAAGGGGCTGGCCTCCGGGTCAGCCCTTTTTGTGTCCGGACAGGAACAGTTATGCTACTCCCACTCGATGGTTGCGGGCGGTTTGGAGGAGATGTCGTAGACTACACGGTTGACGCCGCGGACCCTGTTGATGATCTCGTTGGACAGGTCGGCGAGCACATCATAAGGAAGATGCGACCAGTCGGCGGTCATGCCGTCCACTGAAGACACGGCGCGCAGCGCCACGCAGCTCTCATAGGTCCTCTCGTCTCCCATCACTCCCACACTCTTGATAGGCAGCAGGATAGCGCCGGCCTGCCAAACCTTGTCGTACAGCCCGCGCTCACGGAGCGTCCTGATGTAGATGTCATCCACCTCCTGAAGTATGGCCACGCGTTCGGGCGTGATCTCCCCAAGTATCCTGATGGCCAGACCCGGCCCCGGGAAAGGATGCCTTCCGATGAACGACTCGTCTATGCCGAGCTGACGACCCACGCGGCGGACCTCATCCTTGAACAGAAGACGCAGCGGCTCCACCACCTGCAGTTTCATATCCTTCGGAAGACCGCCCACATTGTGATGCGACTTTATCACCACGGCCGTGCCGTTGACCTTGGCAGACTCCACCACATCCGGGTAGATGGTGCCCTGACCAAGCCAGCGGACATCCTTTATCTGCGAAGCCGCGCCGTTGAACACCTCCACAAAGTCGCGCCCTATGATCTTGCGCTTGGTCTCCGGATCGGTCACCCCGGCCAGATCGGAGAGGAACTTGTCAGAAGCGTCTATTCCTCTGACGTTCAGACCCATATCTTTATATGAAGCCAGCACGTCGCGGGCCTCGTTCTTGCGCATAAGACCCGAATCCACGAAGATGCAGTAAAGGTTCCGCCCTATGGCGCGATGCAGAAGCACTGCGGCCACCGTCGAATCCACACCCCCGGACAGGCCCAGAACGACCTTGTCGTCCCCTATCTTCTCCTTCAGGTCGCGCACCGTCTGATCTATGAAGCTCTCGCTGGTCCAGTCGCCACGGCATCCGCAGATGCCCATCACGAAATTTTTCAGAAGCACCGTACCTTCCACAGTGTGGTACACCTCCGGATGGAACTGTATGCCCCACGACTGCTCTCCGCCTATGCGGTAGGCCGCATTGCACACGTCCTCCGTGGAAGCGATGACGCTGTACCCCGAAGGAAGCGCCGTGATCGTGTCACCGTGCGACATCCACACCTGCGACGATGATGACATCCCGGCCATCAGCGGATCAGACGGATCCACCACGGAAAGCATCGCGCGGCCGTATTCGCGGCTCGGCGACTTGTCCACGCATCCCCCGTAGAAATGCGCCAGGTACTGCGCCCCGTAGCAGATGCCCAGAAGCGGCAGCACGCCCTTGATGCCCGTCAGATCGATGCGCGGAGCGTCCTCGCTGCGAACGGAACAGGGACTTCCGCTGAGCACCACGCCCCGGGCCGACTTCAGGTCGGAAGCGGAGTATTTATTGAACGGGACTATCTCGCAGTACACCTGCATCTCCCTTATGCGGCGGGCGATGAGCTGGGTATACTGGGACCCGAAATCTATGATGAGTATCTTTTCCATTATCTGTGATAGTTAGGCGCCTTGGCAGTTATGGTCACGTCGTGCGGATGGTTCTCCGCCAGACCCCCGGTGGTTATCTGAACGAAACGTGCGTTGTGCAAAGACTTTATGTCGTGCGCACCGCAATACCCCATTCCCGAACGGAGCCCGCCCAGAAGCTGGTAGATGATGTCGTTCACGCTGCCCTTGTATTCCACCCTGGCCACCACACCTTCAGGGACGAGTTTCTTGGTCACCTTCTGCCCGCCCTGGAAATATCTGTCGCTGGACCCGGCCTTCATCGCATCGATGGAGCCCATTCCGCGGTAAGTCTTGAATTTCTGCCCGTTGTCGTCGAAAATCTCACCCGGAGCCTCGTCCGTACCGGCGAAAAGCGAGCCAAGCATCACGGTATCTCCGCCCGCAGCCAGCGCCTTCACCAGATCTCCGGAATACCTCACGCCGCCGTCAGCTATAATCGGCACGCCGGACCCTTCCGCAGCCTTCGCCGCATCGAAAATGGCAGACACCTGAGGAACGCCCACGCCGGCCACCACTCTGGTGGTGCAGATGGAACCCGGGCCAATGCCCACCTTCAGCGCATCGGCACCCGCCTCGACAAGACGCCTGGCCGCGCCCGCAGTGGCGATGTTGCCCACCACCACATCAAGCGAAGGGAACTCCGCCTTCAGTTTCTTCAACGTCGATATCACGCCCAGCGAATCCCCGTGCGCCGAATCCAGCACCACGGCATCCACTCCGGCCTCCACCAGAGCCTGAGCCCTTACGCACACGTCCTCGGTAATGCCAAGTCCGGCGGCCACACGAAGACGCCCCTGCGCATCCACACAGGCGCCTGCGGCATCCCCGACCTCGGCGGTCTTGACCCTTCGCACCTGCTCAGCCTGCTCGGCGATGCCCATATTCTTATGGATGACGCTGATTCCTCCGCTCCTGGCAAGCGCTATGGCCATAGGCGCTTCCGAGACGGTGTCCATCGCGGCGGACACCAGCGGAATGTTAAGCGTGATGTTTCTGGTAAACTGACTCTGAAGGCTCACTTCCCTGGGCAGCACGTCAGAGAAAGATGGCACTAACAGTACATCATCGAACGTTAGTGCCAAACAATTAACTCTTTCTTCTAAAAATGACATATTTTATTCAACTATCTGTCCCTTGAAGTCCACATCCCTGTCGAACGGTGCGAGGAGGGCGTCTATCGCACGGACTGCCTGGAGCCTGGTCAGCGCCTCGCCCTGCACATCCCCCAGGGCCGCCTTCACCTGATCCGCGCTCTTCGACGAGATCCCCGAAAGGAGCTGAACGAACTCGGCCACGCTCACATCCTCATTCGACGGATTATGACTTATCCCGTAATATTCATCCAGATACAGGTCGTTCCAGCGCAGCGGCTCGTTCACCCTCATCCAGGTCTCGTTCGACCACGCCACATTGCGTCCTTCCGCGTGAAGAATGCCGGTGGAACCCACTCTCTGCAACGCATTGAAATCAGGATCGTTCAACGGCAGATCCAGATAAGGCTGAATGTACGCACCCGCGTCGAGAAGCGTTCTCTGCACGTCGCGCACCTTCACATCCCTTACCCTGCAGCCGTCCCTGACTGCCAATGCCGCGAACACGCCCGCAGCCTGACCGATCTCGCATACCACCGGCTGAAGACGGGTGGTGCCGTTCACCAGGTTCGACACACTGATGGACTTCTCGGCCACTATGAGATCCTCCACGCCCAGCGGAACCAGCGTTCCAGCCGGAAGCGTGTATGAAGGGACCTTGCCGAACCACAGGTGCGAGAACTCCTTCCACTGCGGACACGCATAATGATGATGGTCCACAGGATAATCGCCCACAGCTATACCGGTCCTGTATGCCTTGTAATCGTATCTGCCGGACAATTCGTCCAGCGTAAAGAGATATTCGCCTTCGATTCGGCGGCTCTCCCTGTGATAAGGGAAGAACGGCAGCCTGTCCGGCGTAGGATATTCGTCATTGGCCAGACCAAGGTTCTTGTATCCGAGCTCCGTCTGAAGGAAGTACAGGAATCCGAGCGTGCGGAGCTTGGCCTGACGGATCACGGAGTCGCGCTGCCCGCGCGGGAGATCTATAATATTGGCATAAAAGTCATTGGCCTCCACAGGCCAGTTGATCATGTACTTGCCGTTCTGAAGCTTGCCGTAGGAGAGCATCATCTCGGGGCTCCATTTCTGCTGGCCCTTGTCGGTAGCCGGGTTGTTCAGAGGATTGATGCAGCAGTTGACGTACTTGTTCACATCATAGCCTTCCGGACGGGCAATGGTCATGTCCGCTCCAGGGCCGAAGTCCTTGAGGGTCATCACCATAGTCATATCCTGAACAAGGTTGTTACCTTTCTCGAGGGCCGTGGCCTCGTGAGTGTAGGACCTGGGGTCGAACCCGATATGGTATTTCACGCCGCAGGCCCTGGCCACGTCGCCGAGTTCAGTGCCGTCTATAAGGATCCTGCACTTGATGGACTTCTTCCCGTCAGGGGTGGTGAAAGTCACCTTCCAGCCGCCCCTGGAGAGCTTCTCCGCTCCCTCGAAACGGTATTCCTTGAGAAGAGTCAGCTTCTTCTCCTTCGCCACCTTGTTCTCGAGTATGGACTCGCCGACTGAAGGCTCGAACATAATGTTGCTGACCCAGGCGGTCTTGAGGGCCTCGTATCCGCCGTAATGCCTGGCCAGGGCATCGGTGAATTCACCGAAAAGGCCGCCGCGAAGACGGTAGTTTCCGTCCACTGCGGACACGCCGGCCGAAGTGAGCATACCGCCTATCCAGGTGGTCTCCTCAGCTATTACGGT
>CAVBDE010000008.1:0-36758 GCA_963594055.1 Anaerovoracaceae bacterium
ACTTCTCCGATTCTCAGCGTCAGGCTACCAAGGAAGCCGGCAAGATCGCAGGCCTGGATGTCAAGCGTATCATCAACGAGCCTACCGCTGCCGCCCTCGCATACGGTCTGGACAAGAAGAACAAGAACATGAAGGTCGCCGTTTATGACCTCGGCGGCGGTACATTCGATATTTCCATCCTTGAACTCGGTGACGGTGTATTCGAGGTCAAGTCAACGAACGGCGATACCCATCTGGGAGGTGACGACTTCGACCACGCCATCATAGAGTGGCTTGCTTCAGAGTTCGCTTCAGAGAACGGCGGAGTTGACCTCAAGAAGGACCCTATGGCGCTCCAGCGTCTTAAGGAGGCTGCCGAGAAGGCCAAGATCGAACTTTCAAACCAGTCTTCAGCGGAGATCAACCTGCCTTATATCACGGCAGTGGACGGTATGCCTAAGCATCTGGTCAAGACTTTGACACGTGCCAAGTTCGAAGCCCTCTGCGACGACCTGTTCCGCAGGAGCATAGAGCCTTGCCGCAAGGCCCTCGCCGATGCCAGGCTTTCAGCATCCCAGATCGATGAGGTCATCCTGGTCGGCGGTTCAACACGTATCCCTAAGGTACAGGAGCTTGTGAAGGAGTTCTTCGGCAAGGAGCCTAACAAGAGCGTCAACCCTGACGAGGTCGTAGCCATCGGTGCCGCCATCCAGGGCGGTGTGCTCGCAGGCGACGTGAAGGACGTGCTTTTGCTTGACGTGACCCCGCTTTCACTCGGTATCGAGACTCTCGGCGGCGTGATGACCAAGCTTATCGAATCCAACACCACCATCCCTGTACACAAGGATCAGGTATTCTCCACCGCCGCTGACAACCAGCCTTCAGTGGAGATCAGGGTTCTCCAGGGTGAGCGTCCTATGGCCAAGGACAACAAGCAGATCGGCGTGTTCCATCTCGACGGAATCGCTCCTGCACCGCGTGGAATACCTCAGATCGAAGTGTCATTCGATATAGATACGAACGGTATCCTCTCTGTTTCCGCTAAGGACAAGGCTACTGGCAAGGAACAGAAGATACGTATCGAGGCTTCTTCAGGACTTTCCGACGAGGAGATCCAGAGGATGAGGGACGAGGCGAAGGCCAATGAGGCAGCCGACAAGGCCGAGAAGGAAAGGGTTGACAAGATCAACAATGCCGACGCTCTCTGCTTCCAGGTCGATAAGTTCCTTAAGGACAATGCCGACAAGGTTCCTGCTGACAAAAAGTCTGCGCTCGAAGCTCCTCTGGCATCGCTCAAGGAGGCTGTCAAGAACCAGAATGTCGCTGACATCGACAAGTATTCGGAGGAACTCAACAAGGTTATGGGAGATGTCTATTCTTCCATGGCAGGTCAGGGTGCCGGCGCACAGCAGGGCCCTCAGGGTCCTCAGAATCCTGGCGGTAACCAGGGCGGCCCGGACTACGGTCCTCAGGACGGCAACAACTCTCCGGACGAGCAATAATCCCGGAGTTCAAATAAGAAGGGTGAATCCGAACGGATTTGCCCTTTTTTTGTTAACTTTGAGAGCTTAAAGCTAATCACTTGAAGGATGAAAAAGATCTATGAAACCGACCCCTGGCTTGAGCCCTGGAAAGACGCGATTGAACGTCGTCATCAGAGGATTCTGGATTCCTGGGAGAAACATTCCCAGGCCAATTCCCATCTGTACTACGGACTCCACCGCGACTCCGAAGGCTGGGTGATACGCGAGTGGGCTCCCAATGCGAACAATATTTACCTCATAGGGGAATGCAACAACTGGAAACGTGTCCGCACGTATGCCTTTTCTCCGGTGGGGTACGGGAACTGGGAGCTCCGGCTGCCTGAATTCTGCCTGCACCACGGCGAGCTTTACAAGCTGTGGATAGAGTGGAGCGGAGGCGGCGCCGAGAGGCTGCCGGCCTATGTCACCAGGGCGGTGCAGGATCCTGACACCAAGACTTTCTGCGCGCAGGTGTGGGACCCGGCGGTTCCCTACGAATGGAAGAATGAATTCACCCGCAGCGCTGAACCGCCTTTCATCTACGAGTGTCACATAGGAATGAGCTCCGAGCAGGAGAAGGTCGCTTCGTTCGACGATTTCAGAACCACGGTTCTTCCGAGGGTTAAGAAGCTGGGGTACAACACTATACAGATAATGGCCCTGCAGGAGCATCCCTATTACGGGAGCTTCGGTTACCAGGTGTCGAATTTCTTCGCTCTTAGCAGCCGTTTCGGCACGCCCGAAGAATTCAAGCGCCTCGTGGACGAGGCCCATTCGATGGGAATAGCCGTCATAATGGACATAGTGCATTCGCACAGCGTGAGCAACGAGGCCGAGGGCCTGAGCCGGTTCGACGGCAGGGACGACCTCTATTTCTACAGGGGAGCCGCCGGCTATCATCCGGCCTGGGGTTCGAGGTGCTTTGACTACGGCAAGGACGAAGTCATCAATTTTTTGCTCAGCAACTGCAAATATTGGCTCGAGGAATATCATCTGGACGGATTCCGTTTCGACGGGGTGACCTCGATGATATACTGGGATCACGGTCTGGGTACCGATTTCGGGAATTACGAGCTCTACTTCAATTCCGGTATGGATGAGAACGCCGTGACCTACTTGGCATTGGCCAATATCCTGGTACACAAGCTCAGGCCGGACGCCGTCACCATAGCGGAGGACGTGTCCGGAATGGCCGGGCTGGCGGCTCCTCTGGACGAGGGCGGCATAGGGTTCGACTACAGGATGGCGATGGGCGTGGCGGACCACTGGATCAAGTGGATCAAGGAACGTCCGGATGAGCAGTGGTCCATGGGAGAGATCTGGTGGGAGCTCACCAGAAAGCGTGAGGACGAAAAGACCATCAGCTATGCGGAATGCCACGACCAGGCTATGGTGGGGGACAAGACCATCGCATTCCGTCTGATGGACAAGGAGATGTATTTCCATATGGACAAGGCCAGCCAGAATCTGACCATAGACCGCGGAATGGCTCTGCACAAGATGATAAGGCTCGTTACGGCCGCCACGGCAGGGAACGGGTATCTTAATTTTATGGGCAACGAGTTCGGACATCCGGAATGGATAGATTTTCCGCGCGAAGGGAACGGCTGGTCATTCAAGTACGCCCGCAGGCAGTGGTCACTGGCAGACAATACGGCTCTTCGCTACGGGGAGCTGCAGGCTTTCGACGCGGCGTTCGTGCATTTCTTGAGTGAGCACGGAATCCTGGAATCCGCCCCTGAACTTATCCGCGCCGACGAAGAAAAAAAGGTATTGATTTTCCGGCGTCAAAATGCTATCTTTGCGCTCAACTTTTCGCCGGGCTATTCTTATGAAAATTACGGCTTTGAGATGCCTGACGGAGAGTATGTGATGCAGCTGGATTCCGATGCTGCGGAGTACGGCGGATTCGGGCGCCTTCAAAGCGGGGAGACGCACGTTACGGTGAATCACATTTTGAGTTTATACCTGCCGTGCAGGTGCGCTTTGGTACTGCTTAAAACAAAATGATATGGCATTTTTGAAATTCAACAAGGCAGAATTGGTGAACCTCTCCTATTCGCTGAAGAGGGAGATTTTGTGCGCCAATAAGACGGGTGCGTATTGTAACACGTCCATCGTGACGTGCAACACACGAAGATATCACGGACTGTTCGCCCTGACGCTTGACCGTTTCGGTGGCGACAGGTTTCTGATGCTTTCCTCCCTGGACGAGTCCGTAATCGTGGAAGGAAAGCAGTTCAATCTGGGAATCCATTGTTACGGAGACATTTATGAGCCGCGCGGACACAAGTATGTGGTGGATTTCGAGGCCGATCCCATTACGAGGATAACCTACAAGATAGGCGACATAGTGATCAGGAAGAGCATTCTTCTCTGTCCTGACGTGGACAGGCTCTATGTGAAGTACGAGCTTCTCGAAGGCCCGGAAAAGGCCGTGATAAAGCTCCGTCCTCTCCTGGCTTTCAGAAACATACATTCTCTTACACACGCCAATGACCAGGCTGATGCTACGGCCCGTCCCGCAGTGAACGGACAGAGTTTCAGACTTTACGAGCCATATCCTGACCTTTACATCCAGTTCTCGGATTCCAGGACGAAATTCACTTCTGATCCGTGCTGGTACTACGGCGTGACATATTCCGACGAATACCGCCGCGGATTCGACTGCAAGGAAGACCTTATGTCTCCGGGTGTATTCGAAGTCAAGCTGAGCAAGGGACGCAGCTTCATCGTGGGCGTATCCATCGCCGAGGCCGATCCTAAGATCTTCGCTCCGGAATTCAGAAAGCTCGCTTCGCACGCCGGTGAGATCAATGACTGCCATCAGCAGCTGCTTCACTGCGCGGACACTCTGATTACGCACCATAACGGCAAGATGAAGATAGAGGCCGGTTATTCCTGGCTTTACGCAGGGCTGCTGCGCGAGACTCTCGTGGCTCTTCCGGGACTGACCCTGGCCGCCGGCAAGCCTGAGGCTTTCGAGGAGATTTTGGACAACCTTATCTCCGACGAGAAGGTCCGTCTTACCCGCCGCACCACCCAGGTGGAGGCGCCGTTCTACTTGGCCTGTGTCCTGCAGAGCTATATAGAGCACGGCGCTGATGCGAAGGCGGTGTGGAAAAAGTACGGCAGGACTCTGCGCGCGGTGCTGGAAAGCTATCTGCCGGGCGTCAGGAATGAAGTGACGATGCATCCGAACGGCCTGCTGTGGGCCCAGATGGACGGCGTGGCGCTTTCGTGGATGAACGCCTATATTCAGGGCCGTGCGGTAACGGAGCGCGCCGGTTATCAGGTGGAGACCAATGCACTGTGGTACAATGCTATCCGCTTCGCCCTCGAAATGGAGAAGGGACGCGGGGCCGCAGGCAGGGAGTTCATCTCGAAGTGGCAGCCGATAGCGGACCTGATAAAGGAGAATTTCACCAGGGTATTCTATAACGAGGAAGCCGGGTATCTGGCTGATTATGTAGACAATGCCGGGCAGCATCTGGAGGTGCGCCCGAACCAGCTGTGCGCGATAGCCCTCAAGTATTCGCCTGTGGATGATGAACTTCATCCGGCTATTCTGAGGGTGATCGACAGGGAGCTGGCGACGGCCCGCGGAATCAGGACCCTGTCTCCGCGCGACGTCAACTACAAGGGCGTTTACGAAGGCTCACAGTACGAGAGGGACCTGGCATATCACGGCGGAAGCACGAGACCGTGGCTGCTGTCCTCATACATAGAGACGTCGCTGCGCATCAAGGGTCCCGCTTTCCTGAAGAAGGCCCAGTGGCTGGTGGAAGGCTTCTACGAAGACCTCAACAAGCACGGCGTGGGCGCATTTGCAGAGCTTTATGACGGAGATCCTCCATTTGAACCTCACGGAGTGATATCTTCGGCGCTGAGCACTTCGGCCCTGCTGCTGGTGGACGAATTGTTGGACAAGTATAAGGAGTCATAGAGATATGAGAGTATTGATGTTCGGTTGGGAGTTCCCTCCTCATATAGCCGGCGGTCTGGGCACCGCCTGCAAGGGAATCGTTGAAGGCCTGGCGCACAACGGCGTGCAGACTCTGTTCGTGATGCCTTCCGCCAGCGGAGACGAAGACCAGAGCTGTACCACCATCATAAACGCCAGCGACGTGGCCGTACAGAATGTCAGCCGCAGCGTGGACGAATTCATCGACAAGGTGAAGTTCATCTATGTGGACTCCAACATGGTCCCTTATGTGGATCCTGACGAGTACTACGATGCCATAGAGCGGATGAAGAAGAACCACGTCACGCAGACTACCGTCGGTTTCGGGCAGAAGTTCAGGTTCTCCGGTAAATACGGGGCCGACCTGCTCGAGGAGGTCAACCGCTACGCTCAGGTGGGTGGCACCATCGCTATGCAGCAGAAGGACAATTTCGACGTGATCCACGCGCACGACTGGCTTACATATCTGGCCGGAATCGCTGCCAAGGAACTCACAGGCAAGCCGCTCGTGGTCCACGTGCACGCCACCTCCTTCGACCGCGGAACCGACGATATGGTGGATTCGCGCGTGTATGCCATCGAGAAGCGGGGTATGGAGGAGGCCGACAAGGTCGTGGCCGTCTCCGAACTCACCAGAAACATAGTCATCAACAAATACGGAATAGACCCGTCCAAGGTCGTGGCCGTCCATAACGCTGTGGATTTCAGCGGAAGGGAGGATCTTCTGGTGGAAAGGGGAGTGAAGGACAAGGTCGTGACTTTCCTGGGCCGAATCACCTATCAGAAGGGACCGGAATATTTCATAGACGCCGCCGCCAAGGTGCTCAAACGTACCGAAGGGGTCAGATTCGTGATGGCCGGAAGCGGAGATATGATGAACAGGGCCATAAAGCACGTGGCCAAGCTGGGCATAGCCGACAGGTTCCATTTCACGGGATTCCTCCGCGGAACGGACGTGCAGAAGATGTTCGCGCTCAGCGACGTGTATGTGATGCCTTCCGTCAGCGAACCTTTCGGAATATCGCCTCTTGAGGCTATGCGTTCGAACGTTCCGAGCATCATCTCTTACCAGAGCGGTGCGGCGGAAGTCCTGAAATACGCCTTCAAGGTGGATTTCTGGGATGTGGACGCCATGGCGGACGACATATATGCCCTGATCAACTACCCGGCCCTGTCGCATTTCGCGGCTGAGCACGGACTCGAGGAAGTCAACGCGCTGAAGTGGGATCACGCTGCAGCCAAGTTGAAGGATATTTATGAACAATTAATCAAATAACATATTATGGCAAAATCTATCTGTTTGTACTTCCAGGTACACCAGCCTACCAGACTCAGGCTGTATAGGTTTTTCGATATAGGCAAGGACTCTCATTATTATGACGACTTTGCGAACAGAACCATTCTCCGCAGGGTGGCGCAGAAGTGCTACCTTCCTATGAACAAGGTGCTTCTGGATGCCATCAAGGCGTCGAAGGGCCAGTTCAAGGTAGCGTTCTCCATCTCCGGATCAGCCCTGGAGCAGTTCGACAGATACGCTCCCGAGGTGCTTGACAGTTTCAGAAAGCTCGCCGACACCGGATGTGTGGAGTTCCTCTGCGAGACCTATTACCATTCGCTGGCGTCAGTCAAGTCTCCTGCGGAATTCGCCTTCCAGGTGGAGAAGCACAAGGAGGCTATGAAGCAGCACTTCGGTGTGGAGCCGAAGGTGTTCAGGAATACCGAGCTGGTATATTCCGACCAGATCGGCAAGCAGGTATATGATCTCGGATTCAAAACGGTCCTTACCGAGGGTGCCAAGCACATCCTGGGTTGGAGATGCCCTAATTATGTGTATACAAATGATATAGTGGACGATCAGAAGCTCCTTCTGAGAAACTACCCGATGAGCGACGACATCGCCTTCCGTTTCGGGGACAAAAACTGGGGCGGATGGCCTCTTACGGCGGAGAAGTTCAAGAGCTGGGTGGACAGTTCCGAGGGTGATTACGTAGGCCTGTTTATGGATTACGAGACCTTCGGCGAGCACACTGACGCTTCCACCGGCATATTCGACTTTATGGCCAATCTTCCTGCGATCTGCCTGAAGGACAAGGACTTCAAGTTCCAGACTCCTTCCGAGGTGGCATCTTCATACAAGGCCGTGTCCGAACTTTCAGTGCCGGCTCCGGTATCCTGGGCCGACGAGGAGAGGGACCTGTCCGCCTGGCTTGGCAACGAGCTCCAGAACGAGGCCTTCTCGAAGGTTTACGGCCTGCAGGAGAAGCTTTCTCTTCTGAACGACCCTCAACTGTGGTCTGACTACGGACATCTTCAGGAGAGCGACCATTTCTATTATATGTGCACGAAGTTCTTCAGCGGCGGGGACATGCACAAGTATTTCAATCCATACAATTCGCCGTATGAGGCGTTCATCAACTATATGAACGTGCTCAGCGACTTCATCATCCGCGTGGACGACGCGCTGACGATGAAGCGGTAAAAGACAGTATAGTAGTGTATTTTAAATATATATATGAATAATAAAGCGAGTTTTTCACCGTCCTGGAAAAATGTGATGGTGACCCGACACCTCCCGGAAAAGCTTTCCGGGCTGGAAACTTTGTGTAAAAACCTCTGGTGGTGCTGGAATGATGAGGCCAAGGCCCTGTTCAAGAGCATTGACGCCGACCTGTGGCACAAGTCCGGCCATAACCCGATGGAGATTCTGGACAAGGTTAGCCTTAAAAGATATAATGAACTGGCCAGGGACGAGAGCTTCATAGCGCGTATGAACAGCGTTATAGAGGACTTCAATTCCTATATGTCAAAGAAGGCGGAAAGGCAGGAGCCGTCCATCGCGTATTTCTGTATGGAATACGGCCTGGACACGTCCCTCAAGATATATTCCGGCGGTTTGGGAATCCTGGCGGGAGACTATCTGAAGGAGACTTCGGATATGAACGTGAACCTCACGGCCGTCGGCCTTCTGTACCGTTACGGATACTTTAACCAGAAACTTACCCCTCAGGGCAATCAGGTGGCCGAGTACATCGCCCAGGACTTCCTCAAGATTCCGGTGGAGCCGGTGATAGGGGAGGACGGCGTATGGAAGAGCGTAAGTATGAACCTTCCGGGCAGAACCCTCCACGCCCGCATCTGGAAAGTGGCTGTCGGCCGCACGGACCTTTACCTTCTGGACACCGATTATGAGGCCAATTCCGATGAGGACCGCACCATCACGCACCAGCTTTACGGCGGTGACCACGAGAACAGGCTCAAGCAGGAGATTCTGCTGGGCATAGGCGGTGTCAGGGCGCTCCGCGCACTTGGCCTGAACCCTACGATGTATCATTACAACGAGGGTCACGCCGCATTCGCAGGTCTGGAAAGGCTTCGCGAGTATATGCAGGACGGCCATTATGCGCTCGGCGAGGCTCTCGAGCTCGTCCGTTCGTCTGCGCTGTTCACCACCCATACCCCTGTGCCTGCCGGACACGATGCCTTCACCGAGGAGGAGATGGGCAAATACTTCGGACAGTACCCTCAGAGATACGGCCTTGACTGGCACGGATTCATGGAATTCGGCAAGATCAACGCCGACGACCCTTCAGAGAAGTTCTCAGTAAGTGTGCTTGCCGCCAATTTCAGCCAGAACGTGAACGGCGTGTCAATGCTTCACGGCAAGGTGAGCCAGGAGCTGTTCGCGAGCATGTATCCGGGATATCTTCCGGAGGAGCTGTTCATCAGCTATGTGACCAACGGCGTGCATTACCCTACCTGGGCAGCCAAGGAATGGAAGGCCATTCATGCCAAGGTATTCGGCGATGAGTTCAAGACTTCGCATTACGACAAGAAATGCTTCGAGGGTATATATGAGGTCAGCGACGAGGAAGTCTGGAACACCCGCAAGCTGCTGAAGGCGGACCTTATCAGGACCGTCAAGGACAGGCTTTCGGATCCGTCGCTTTCATCGCATTACAGCCCGAGCCAGGTGGTAGCCATCAAGGAGGCGCTCCGCGACGATGTCCTGACCATAGGATTCGCCCGCCGTTTCGCCACCTACAAGAGAGCCACCCTCCTGTTCCAGGATCTGGAAAGACTGGACGAGATAGTGAACAATCCGCGCCGTCCTGTTCAGTTCCTGTTCGCAGGCAAGGCACATCCTGCAGATGTTCAGGGCCAGGAGCTTATAAAGAGAATCATCGAGATCAGCAAGGATCCGCGTTTCATCGGCAAGATCGTCTTCGTGCCGGGATATGACATCACCATCGCCAAGCGTCTGGTTCAGGGCGTCGACGTGTGGATGAACAACCCTACCCGTCCTCTCGAGGCTTCCGGAACATCCGGAGAGAAGGCTTCGATGAACGGCGTCATGCATTTCTCAGTGCTCGACGGCTGGTGGGTTGAAGGATATGTGAAGAATGCCGGATGGGCGCTTCCTCTGGAACGCACCTACGATGATGACGGATACCAGAACGAACTTGACGCTGCCACCATCTACTCCATCATAGAGAACGAGATCGCTCCGGACTATTATGACATAGACAACACCACACGCCGCAGCGGCAAGTGGATAGGCTATATCAAGAACACCGTGGCGCAGGTCGCTTCCAACTTCACCACCAACAGGATGCTTACGGACTACTGCAACCAGTATTATTACCCTCAGTGCGCACGCTATGCACATCTGAGCGCGGACGGAGGCAAGGTGGCAAAGGACATCGCCGCGTGGAAGCAGTTCGTCTCACAGGAATGGAACAACATCCGCATCGTGTCATATACCCAGCCGAGCGCTTCGTGCGACCTGTCGAACAAGAACAAGCTTCTTTGCGAGGTGGTTGTCGACCTTGGCCGTCTCAAGCCGGAAGACATCGGTGTGGAAGTGCTGTTCACGTCCCGCGACAACAAGGGCCGTCTGCACATCCAGGAGGTATTCAATTACGATCTGATCTCCTGTGAGAACGGAGTCGCCACCTACCGCACGTCGGTTCTTCCTGAAAGGACAGGTATGTACGAGGTGGGCACCCGCATCTACCCTAAGAATGCGGAACTCCCTCACAGACAGGATTTCCCTATTGTGAAATGGCTGTAGCCGCCACAGGATTTTTTGACGGGGTCCATCTGGGACACCGTGAAGTGATAAGGACTTTGCTCGAATATTCCCGGAAGGGTGACGGGCAAAGTCTTGTCGTCTCGCTCTGGCCTCATCCGAGGGTTTTCCTTCAGGACGGGGCGCGCGATCTGCGGCTTTTGACTTCCCTGGACGAGAAGACCTCGCTGCTCAAGGGAATGGGCGTGGGCGGTGTGGAGGTGATGCCGTTCAATTCGGAGTTCGCCTCCCTGGATGCCAGGTCCTATCTGGAGCTGCTCCGGAGCCGTTTCGCTGTGACCGGCATAGTTCTGGGCTATGACAACAGGTTCGGCTCTGACGGGAAGACCACGGAGCAGATAGCCTCCGTCGCACAGAGTATGGGAATGGATGCGGTCATCGTGCCGCCTGTGGAGGTGGACGGACTGAAGGTATCGTCTTCGCAGATAAGAAGATGCCTCTCGCAGGGCGCCGTGAGCCTGGCTTCTGAAATGCTCGGAAGGGATTATTCCCTGCAGGGAGTGGTCGTGGGCGGAAAGCGCATGGGCAGGACCATCGGTTTTCCCACTGCCAATCTTCGCCTTCGCGAGCCGCTGAAATGTGTGCCGAAGCCGGGAGTGTACCTCAGTGAGGTGTCCCTTCAGGGGGAGATGTTCTGGGGTATGAGCAACGTGGACGCCGCTTCGCTCGTGGAGACGCACATATTTGACTTTGACAGAGACATATACGGACTGGATATGGAAGTCAGTTTCGTGGACAGGATAAGGGATGAAGTGAGGTTTTCGTCTTTTGCGGAGTTGAAAAATCAGCTGAAAAAGGACGAAATGTCAGCGAAAAACCTTATCTTCGCACAATATGGCGACCACAGAGAAAGACATTAAGGAAAAGAAACCGGAAGAAAAGAATCTTAAAGCCGAATTGAAGAAGGACAGGAAAAAGCTGATTCTTTATTCGGAAATTATGAAACCTAAGTTTAAGGAGGGACTGGAATAGTTCCTTTAATTGTTATTATAATATGGCAGAAGTACATTACATGAGCCAGGAAGGGCTTGAAAGTATCAAGAAAGAATTGAAGGAAGCTTTGGAACAGCGTCCTGTGATCTCCGCTGCGATAGCAGAAGCCAGGGAGAAGGGCGACCTGTCAGAAAACGCTGAATATGAATCCGCACGTGAGGCGCAGAGCCTCCTGGAGATAAAGATAGCAAACCTCAAGAACATGGTGGCGAACGCGAAGGTGGTGGATTCGTCCATGCTTTCCACCGACAAGGTCCAGATGCTGAACACCGTCAAGGTGGAGAACCTGAACGCGCACCAGAAGATGGCTTTCACCATCGTGGGTGAATCCGAGGCTGACTTCTCCAAGGGCAAGCTCGCTGCCACCACTCCTATCGCCAAGGCTCTTCTGGGACACGCAGTGGGTGACATCGTGGAGGCCAGGGTGCCGGCAGGCGTCATCAAGTTCAAGATTCTCGAGATAAGCATCTAAGAGCCATGACTATATTTTCCAAGATCGCTGCGGGGGAAATCCCGTCTTACAAGATAGCGGAAAGCGAAGACTACTACGCTTTCCTGGATGCGTCCCCGCTTGCCGAGGGACACACGCTGGTTATCCCGAAGAAGGTGGAGAATGACTATATCTTCTCTCTGGACGAGAAGACTTACGAGGGCCTGTGGGCTTTCGCGAGGAAGGTGGCCATCGCCCTCAAGGCTGCCGTTCCATGCAAAAGGATAGGCGTGGCCGTGCTCGGAATGGAAGTTCCTCACACGCACATCCATCTCGTGCCGCTTCAGAGCGAAGGGGATCTGGACTTCAGAAAGCAGCGCCCTGTAGTGAGCGATGAACGCAAGGCCGAGATCGCGGCTGCAGTTTTCGCTGAATTTCAGAAACTCGCCTAACTTATGAAGAAGGTAATTTTTGTTGGAATATTGGCCCTGTGCCTGTCTTCGTGCGCACAGAAGGCTTCCATCGACATGACCGTGGACGGCGCTCCGTCAGAGAAACTGGCCGTTTACAAGCTTAACGTGTCTTCGGGTGAACTGCTCGACTCCGTATCTACCGATGCGGCAGGCCATTTCAGATATTCCGTGAAGGTGGAGGAAAACCAGCCGGAATTCATCTATGTGTACAGGGGTAACACCATCCTTTCGACGCTTCTTCTCGAAAAGGGGGAGAAGGCTGTCGTGAAGGCCGACACCCTGGGCAATTTCTCCGTGGAAGGCTCGGAAGGCTCCGCTGAACTGGCTTCCGTGACGGCTGACTATAACGCATTCCTGAAGAAGATGTCAAACCTTCAGGATCCGAGGGACGGAGTGAAGATCTACCTGGACTATTACAGGAACAGGACTACGTATGCCATCAACCACTGCAAGTCGCTCTCCGTCATACCGGTTCTTTTTCAGCCGCTCTATGCTGACACTCCGGTATTCTCACAGCCTACCGACGCCATTCTGTTCAGAAAGGTGTGCGACAGTCTGAAGACCGTATATCCTGAATCCAGATATGTGAAGGCTCTCGAGCAGGAGACGAAGACCCGCGAGAACCAGCTGTCCCTGAATCTGTCGCTTTCGCAGGCGCAGAGCGTCGGCTTCCCTGAGATTCAGCTGCCTGACATCAACGGTGAGAAGGTTTCGCTCTCGGGCGTGAAGGCCAAGGCCATACTGGTGCATTTCTGGTCTGACCGGCAGGATGTCCAGAAACTTCTGAACACCGAGGTGCTGCTTCCGCTTTACCGCGAATATCACCGCAGGGGATTCGAGATCTACTCCGTGTGCGTATCCACCGACAAGGCCCTTTGGGCATCTGTGGTAAGAAACCAGAACCTGCCGTGGATCAATGTCTGTGACGGGCTTGGCACGGGCTCTGCCGCAGTGGCGCTCTACAATGTGCAGTCGCTGCCTTACAGCCTTCTTATTGCCAACGGCGAAGTGAGCGCCGCCGTTATAGACGGAGCGCAGTCTCTAAGAACCGAGCTTGACAGGATACTGAAATAGAGTCCCCCTTCTAGAACAGGGACTTTTTGGAAATTGTGGCTATGAAGTCTTTCAGATAGAAAGGCTCGAAATAGGCCACATTTTCTTTTATGCCCTCCTGGAAGAGCCTGTAGGCCAGCCGGCCCATTGCCTTGGCAGTAGGGTAGCACTGCAGGAATTCGGCATTGGCATTCGTGAGCGTGCCGCGGCATTTCCCGGCACCGTCCCCGATGAAGAGCACCGTTCCCTTCTGAAGGTATTCGCTGAAGCTGTCGGCGTCCACCACTACGGGTTCGGTTTTGCTGATCTGCTCGCCGCCCTTGAACACGGCGGCATAGACTTCCATGCGGCGGGCGTCTATCATGGGCACTGTGTAGTCGCACTTGCGGTCCCGGCCCATCTCGGCGAGAATGTCCATCGTGCTGATGGCGTACAGGGGAAGATTGGCCCCGAAACAGAGGCCCTTGGCTGTGGATACGCCGACACGCAGGCCGGTATAGGAACCGGGTCCCGAGCTGACGCACACTCCGTCGCAGTCCGTTACCTTGAGGTGGCATTCCTCAAGCACCTCCTGTATGAAGGGGGCGGTCAGGCTGGCCTGTGACTTGGGGGTGGGGCTTTCTCTGTATGAGAGTATCTCCCCGTCGCGGCAGAGCGCCACTGAACAGAGGGAGGTGGATGTTTCTATCAGGATTATGTTAACACATTTGTGCTCCGACATCGCTTATCTGATTAAAGAAGTTTTCTATGAATGGGAAAAGAGTCTCCGTTATGCCGGAGATCCATTGGTATATCAGTGAAGAGTTCAGAAGGGACGTGTCGATGTGCAGCGTGCTGGCGTTGAACGAGTTGAATGCCATCAGCAGCAGTCCCATGATGAGGGCGGTGTTCAGCAGGGCGAACAGGACTCCGAGCGTGGAGTTGAGCCAGCCCAGCGAGATGGTCTTGATGAGGCCCGAAAGGAGCTTGGCCAGCAGGCGGAGCAGCAGCACCGTCACGATGATTATCACTATGAAGGAGATGATGTAGAGCACTTCCTTGCTTACACCCTCGATGTAGGCGTTGAGCCAGTTCCCCACCCTGTCGGCGAAAAGATAGGCCAGGAATGCGCTCAGAAAGAGCGAGGCTATGGCTATGATCTGCTCGATGAAACCCTTGCTTATGCCTTTGACTATGGCGGGGATGAACAGGATCAGGAAGATCAGGTCGAATACGTTCATATTTGTAATTGGCTTACGAATTCATTATATTTGCGAGTTCAAAATTAGGCAAAAAAAATGACATTCAAAGAGTATAAAGGACTGGATTTGGTGGATACGGGTAACCGCGTCCTGGAGAAGTGGAAAAAGGAAGGCGCGTTCGAGAAGTCTCTCAAGCTGAGGGAGGGAGCTCCGTCGTTCATTTTCTTTGAAGGTCCGCCAAGCGCGAACGGTATGCCGGGCATCCATCACGTGATGGCACGAAGCATCAAGGACGCCATCTGCAGGTACAAGACCCAGAGCGGGTATCTGGTGCGCCGCCGTGCCGGATGGGATACTCACGGACTTCCGGTGGAGCTGGGAGTGGAGAAGAAGCTTGGCATAACGAAGGAGGACATCGGCAGCAGGATAAGCATAGCCGACTATAACAGAACCTGCAGGCAGGAGGTGATGAAATACACTGCGCAGTGGCGCAACCTCACCGAGAGGATAGGCTACTGGGTGGATATGGACGATCCTTACATCACCTACGACAACAGATACATCGAGACCCTGTGGTATCTTCTGAAGGACATCTACGGGAAGGGATACCTCTACAAGGGCAAATCCATACAGCCGTACAGCCCTGCCGCCGGCACCGGCCTGTCATCCCACGAGCTTAACCAGCCGGGCTGCTACAGGGACGTGAAGGACACGACCTGCTGCGCCCAGTTCAAGGTCGCAGGTAAGGAGGACGAGTATTTCCTGGCCTGGACCACCACGCCGTGGACCCTTCCGAGCAACACCGCCCTCTGCGTCAATCCTAACATAGACTACGTGCGCGTGAAGAGCGTGAACCCTTATACGGGCCAGCCTGCCACATACATTCTGGCGCAGGCGCTGGTATCGTCCTGGTTCAGTGACAAGATTCCGTATGAGATCCTCCCGGGTACATTCAAGGGCAGGGAACTCGAAGGCATGCGCTACGAGCAGCTCATCCCGTGGTTCAATCCGGGAGAGGGCGCTTTCCGCGTGATACTCGGCGACTACGTGACCATAGAGGAAGGCACCACCGGCATAGTGCATATCGCCCCGACTTTCGGTGCGGACGATGCCAGGGTGGCCAAGGCCGCAGGCGTACCGGGACTTTATGTCATAGACAAGAACGGCGAGCCCCAGGCCCATGTGGACCCTCAGGGAAGATTCTACCGTCTGGAGGACCTGTCGGAGGAATACGTGGCGAAGAACGTGAACGCGGACCTGTACAGGGAATGGGCCGGAAGGTATGTGAAGAACGCCTATGACGCTTCGCTCGCTCCTGACGCACCGACCCTCGATATCGACATCTGCGTGATGCTGAAGGCCGAAAGCAAGGCTTTCAGGATAGAAAAGCACGTGCACACATATCCTCACTGCTGGAGAACCGACAAGCCTGTCCTGTATTATCCGCTCAATTCGTGGTTCATCAGGGCCACGGCCGTGCGCGAGAAGATGATGGAGCTCAACGGGCACATCGTCTGGAAGCCGGAAGCCACCGGAACCGGGCGTTTCGGCAAATGGCTTGAGAACATTCAGGACTGGAATCTGTCCCGTTCAAGATACTGGGGCACACCGCTTCCCATCTGGCGCACCGAAGACGGAAAGGAAGAGAAGTGCATAGGCAGCGTGAAGGAGCTTTACGCAGAGATAGATAAGGCCGTCAAGGCCGGAATAATGACCTCGAACCCGTTGGCGGACAAGGGATTCGATCCTTCCGACATGTCGAAGGAGAATTATGACAGAATAGACCTGCACCGCCCTTATGTGGATGAGATTTTCCTGGTCAGCGACAGCGGCAGGAAGATGGTCCGCGAGAGCGACCTTATCGACGTGTGGTTCGACAGCGGCGCGATGCCTTATGCGCAGACAGGTCTGAGGGGCTTCGGCACTCCGGATTTCGGCGCTACGGCGGACTTCATCGCCGAGGGTGTGGACCAGACGCGCGGATGGTTCTACACGCTTCACGCCATCCACACGATGGTCAGCGGCACTCCGGCATTCAAGCGCGTGATCTCGAACGGTCTGGTGCTCGACAAGAAGGGCGAGAAGATGTCCAAGCGCCTCGGCAATGCGGTCGATCCGTTCCAGGCTCTCGACACCTACGGCGCAGACGCTCTCCGCTGGTATATGCTCACCAACGCCCAGCCTTGGGACAACCTCAAGTTCGACGAGGCCGGCGTGGACGAAGTGCGCAGGAAGTTCTTCGGAACTCTCTACAACTCCTATTCGGTATTCGCCCTCTATGCCAATATCGACAAGTTCGACCCTTCCGCCCCTGCAGTGCCTTATGACCGCAGGCCAATGTTCGACAAATGGATAATAAGCCGTCTGAACACTCTGTGCAAGCAGGTGGAGGCCGCTTATGAAGATTATGACATCACCCTCGCAGGCCGTCTGATACAGGATTTCGTATGCGACGACCTGTCGAACTGGTATATACGTCTTAACAAGAAACGCCTCTGGGGCAGCGGCATGACAGAAGACAAGCTTTCTTCATACCAGACTCTCTACGAGACGCTCAGGAGCATAGCTCTGCTCGCGGCTCCTATCGCGCCGTTCTTTATGGACCAGCTCTATTCGGATCTGGCTCCGGAGGCGCTCGGCGTGCATTACACCGCCATGCCGAAGGCCGACGAGTCCCTCATAGACAGCGAACTGGAGGAGAGCATGGCATTTGCCCAGAAGGCTTCCTCCATGGTTCTCGCCCTGAGAAAGAAGGTGGGCATCAACGTGCGCAAGCCGCTTGCCAAGGTGCTCGTGCCTGTGGTTGACGACAAAGTCAAGGCTCATATCGAGAGGGTCAAGTCCATCTTCCTTACCGAGGTGAACGTGAAGGAACTCGAATTCCTGCACGACACCGTGGGCATCATCACGAAGAAGATCAAGCCTAACTTCAAGACCCTCGGCAAGGTGTACGGCAAGCAGATGAAGGAGATTGCGGCCGCTTTTGCGACGCTCAGCCAGGAGCAGATAGCCCGGATCGAGGCTGCGGAAGGGGAGTACACTCTGAATCTTCCGGGCGGGGACGTCGTGCTTGGCAAGGGTGACTATGAGATCAATTCCGAGGATATGCCGGGCTGGCTCGTGTCCACGGAGGGCACGCTCACATTGGCCCTCGACATCGTGCAGACCCCGGAACTCATCAGGGAAGGCAATGCCCGCGAGCTGATTCATCCTATTCAGAATCTCCGCAAGGAGAGCGGATTCGAGATCACGGACCGCATCAATACAGTCATTTACGCGGACGGGAAGGCTTACGAGGCCATCTCGGACGCATTGTCAGAATACAGGGATTATGTCTGTGCCCAGACCCTCAGCTCAAACCTGACGCTCCAGAAACTGGATTGCGCCGGAGCCGATGCCGCCGAGGTGGAATGGGACAAGGATATCATTAAAATCAACGTTAAACGCAAGTAGTTATGGCAGAAGAATTGAAAAATCGTTATTCAGACGAGGAACTCGCTGAATTCAAGTCCATTATCGAAAATATGCTCGCCAAGGCCAAGGCCGAATACAATACGTATCGTGAAATAGCCAGAAGCGGCGGTGCCAACGATGTGGATGACACTTCTCCGTCTTTCAAGACTGTGGAGGATGACGGCGCCATGCAGCGTTCGAAGGAGGAGGCAAGCCAGCTGGCACAGCGTCAGTACAAGTTCATCCAGAACCTGGAGGCGGCTCTTGTGCGCATAGAGAACAAGACCTACGGCGTATGCCGCGTCACGGGCAAACTCATCCCTAAGGAGAGGCTGAAGCTCGTTCCGCACGCCACCCTTACCGTGGAGGCCAAGGAGATGCTTGCTAAACAGGGAAAGAACTAAAGGCATGAAGATCTCGAAAGGCGCAAAACTGCTCGCTTTAGGAATTCTTCTTATTGTCATCGATCAGGTTATAAAGGTACTCGTCAAGACCAACATGTCTCTTGGCGAGGTTATTCCCGTGTTCGGTAACTGGTTCAGGCTTTGCTTCGTGGAGAACGAGGGGATGGCCTTCGGAATGAAGTTCGGAGGTGCCGTGGGCAAATTCATCCTGTCGTTTTTCCGCATCTGCCTGTCCGGATTCCTTATATGGTGGATAAACAGGCTGACCAAGCGCAACGCCGCTCCGACCGGGGTTCTTGTCGGGCTTACCTTCATCACCGCCGGAGCGCTGGGCAACATCATAGACTGCCTGTTCTACGGCCTCATATGGGATTACGCCCCGTTTATGTTCGGGCGTGTGGTGGATATGTTCTCAGCCACGTTCTTCCCTCCGGTGTTCAATTTCGCCGATTCCTGCGTAACCTGCGGAGCATTCTATCTGATTATCTTCCAGTGGAAGTTCTTCTCTTCCCTGGACAAGAAAAACTAAGTGTACCCCAAAACCTTTACCATGCAAGCAAAAGAAGTAGTAAGATTTTTCAAATTCGTCGGCTTTTCCATCAGCGCCGGAGTAATTCAGATGGGCTCGTTCGCCCTCTTCAATGAACTGGGCCACTGGGAGTACTGGCTGTCATACCTGTGCGCCCTGGTCCTGTCCGTGCTGTGGAACTTTACCCTTAACCGCAAGTTCACCTTCAAGTCCACGACCAATGTGCCTGTGGCCATGTTCAAGGTGTTCCTGTATTATTGTGCGTTCATTCCCGTCACCACATTCTTCGAGCATTATTTCACGGGAACGCTCTGGTGGAACGAATATTTCGCCACCATTCTCAATATGCTCCTGAATTTCGTGACGGAATTTTTATATCAGAGATATCTCGTGTTCGGCAAGTCCATAGACAGCGCCGTGTCGGGAAAATAGATGAAGTTCAAACTTGAATCGACATACAGGCCTGCCGGTGATCAGCCGCGGGCCATCGAACAGTTGAGTGGAGTTCTGGCAAGCGGGGTGAGTGATGTCACCCTGCTTGGCGTTACGGGCTCGGGCAAGACGTTCACCATGGCAGGAGTTATAGAGAAACTTCAGCGTCCCGCCCTCATTTTGAGCCATAACAAGACCCTGGCCGCCCAGCTTTACGGCGAATTCAAGTCCTTCTTCCCGTCCAATGCCGTGGAGTATTTCGTCTCGTATTACGACTACTATCAGCCGGAGGCCTATCTTCCCACGACGGACACCTACATCGAAAAGGACCTTTCCATAAATGACCAGATAGAAAAGCTGCGTCTCAGTGCCGCCAGCGCCCTGCTGAGCGGAAGAAGGGATGTGATAGTCATCTCGTCGGTGAGCTGCCTTTACGGCATAGGGAATCCTGAAGATTTCCATGCCCAGACCATACACGTGGTCAAGGGCGAGACCAGAAGCCAGACTTCGCTGCTTTACCGTCTGGTGGATGCGCTTTACAGCCGCACGGAAGGGGATTTCGGGCGGGGCAATTTTCGTGTGAAGGGCGATACGGTAGATGTGTTCCCGGGCGGGGCGGACTATGCTTTCCGCATAGTGTTCTTCGGGGACGAGGTGGAGTCCATCAGCTCGATAGAGCCGGGAAGCGGCGCCGTTATAGAGTCACTGGACGAGGCATATATCTATCCGTCAGGCAATTTCGTCACCACGAAGGAGCGCGGCGCCGCCGCTGTGAGCGCCATTCAGGACGACCTGTACCAGCGCATAAGTTATTTCGAGGAGATTGGCCGGCCGCTTGAGGCCAAGCGCCTGCAGCAGAGGGTGGAGAATGACCTGGAGATGATAAAGGAACTCGGTTACTGTCCGGGCATAGAGAACTACAGCCGGTATTTCGACGGCAGAAAATCCGGGGAGAGGCCGTTTTGCCTGATAGATTATTTCCCGAAGGATTTCATCACCTTCATAGACGAGTCGCATGTGACCCTGCCTCAGATACACGCTATGTTCGGAGGCGACCGCAGCCGCAAGGAAACCCTCGTGGAATACGGCTTCCGGCTTCCGGCCGCGGTGGACAACAGACCTCTTACGTTCGACGAATTCGAGCAGATAACCGGGCAGAAGGTGTACGTGAGCGCCACTCCGGCAGACTATGAGCTGGAGAAGAGCGGCGGTCTGGTGGTGGAGCAGGTGGTGCGTCCTACGGGACTGCTGGACCCGCCTGTCGAGGTAAGACCTATAGAGAACCAGGTGGACGACCTGGTGGAGGAGATAAGAAAACGCGCCGAGGCGGAGGAGCGTGTCCTGGTGACCACGCTTACCAAGAGGATGGCGGAGGAACTGGACCGGTACCTGCGCAACATCGGCATCCGCTGCGCCTACATCCATTCGGACGTGGACACTTCGGAGCGCGTGGAGATTATAGAGAATTTCAAGAACGGGCTTTTCGACGTGCTGATAGGAGTGAACCTTCTGCGTGAGGGACTGGACATTCCGTCTGTGTCGCTCGTGGCCATCCTGGATGCGGACAAGGAAGGGTTTCTGCGCACTTCACGTGCTCTTACGCAGACGGCGGGACGCGCCGCCCGCAATGTCCACGGACAGGTGATAATGTACGCGGACAAGATCACCAAGTCGATGGAGGAAACCATACGCGAGACCGACCGGCGCCGCACCCTGCAGATAGAGTACAACAAGCTGCACCACATAGTGCCTGCCCAGGTGGAGGTCAAGCACAACGTTCTGGCCGGACAGCTGTCCGGAAGGGTCAGCGCGGCCAATTCTTATGACGACCCGCGCTATATTCCGAATCCTTCCGATCTGGGCAAGGGACAGATTTCAGTTGGCCTGGGACACGATTCCCTCAGGCTCCCCGGTGCCGCCTTCTCCGACGGTCACATCCGCGCGGACCTGGCCGCCGTGCTGCAGGATCCTGTCATCCGCAGCATGTCCCGAAGTCAGGTGGAAAAGCTCATGAAGGAAGACAAGGACAGGATGCACGAGGCTGCGTCCGCCCTCGAATTTGACAAAGCGGCCCATTTCAGAGATGAAATGTGGGCTCTGGAACAATATCTGAAAGTCTGGAAAGAAAATTGAAACGCTTATGATGCTGGGTATTCTGCTTTCGTCCCTGTTGGCCTTCGCTCCCGTCAGCGTGGATGCGGATGCCGTTGAACCTGTATGCGCTGAGGCTCCTGCCGCATCGTCACAGCGCCCGAAGGTCGCACTGGTCCTCAGCGGCGGCGGTGCGAAGGGTATCGCCCATATCGGGGTCATAAAGTATCTTCGTGAGATAGGCATCCCCGTGGATATGGTGGTGGGCACCAGCATAGGCTCAATTGTGGGCGCGATGTATTCGCTCGGGTACGATGACAAGGACATGATTCAGATTCTGTCGGGCTTGGACTGGGCCTATTATCTGGGCGACGGGGTGGAACGCTCCAAACTGATGTACCATCAGAAGCTCAGTTACGACAGGTACGATCTGGATTTTCCGTTCGGAACGGGCGAAATTACGTTCGGAGGGTGGAAAAGCGGCAGCAGGGCCGAGGCTTCAGCACTGCTCAAGTCCTTTATGCCAAGCGGAATAATCGAGGGGAACAACATCCTTAACCTCTTCTATGACATGAGCATAGGCTATACGCAGGATATGGATTTCGCCGACCTGCCGATACCGTTCGTCTGCGTGTCTTCGAACATAGTGGACGGAACTGCCAATGTCCACACTCACGGCGTGCTGCCGTTGGCCCTGCGTGCGAGCATGTCCATGCCGGGGGTGTTCAATCCGGTGTACAACGACAGCCAGGTACTGGTGGACGGCGGCATCAGGGACAATTTTCCTGTGGACATAGCGCGCCAGATGGGCGCTGACATAGTGATAGGAGTGAACCTGGCCATAGAGAAGGAGTCTGACCCGGAAAAGTTGCGTCCGTATCTTTCCCAGGTGAGCCAGCTTATCAAGATTTTCATCGGCAACGGGCTCGAGGAGAACAACGAGGCCTGCGATGTGCTGATCTATCCTGACCTCAAGGGCCGTACTGCGCTGGATTTCAGTCAAAAGAATATGGATGAGCTCGCGCAGATAGGCTATGACGAGGCGAAGAAGCACAGCCGTGAACTTGAACAGGTGCACGACCTGCTCGCCGAATTCGGCAGTACGCAGCAGCAGTATAATGCCCCCAAGGCCAAGAACCTGACAGGCAAGACTTTCCGTCTGTCGCAGATTAACTTCTCCGGAATAAAGGGTGAGGACGTGTCGTGGGTGATCGCGCATACCGGGCTCAAGATCTGGACCCCGCTCACTATGGCGGACATCAGGGAAGCCGTGTCGTCCCTTTACGGCACCAGAGCCTATTCGTCGGTGATTTATTCTCTGCAGGAGGATATGCAGGGAGATTACATAATCAATTTCGAACTGACTCCGCAGAAGCCGCACACCCTGGATCTGGGCATCCGGCTCGACAGCCACGACGCTCTGCAGTCCGTCATGAGGGTCGGAATCAACGAGAAGGTGCTTCACGGGGTTCAGGCTGAACTCGTGACCAAGCTTTCCTACAATCCTTCGGTGAATGCGACTGTGTCGTATCTCCCGCTGAAATTCCCGAAGCTCTCCTTCTCCTGCCAGGTGAACAAGAAGGATGCGGACCTTTACGAGGACGGGATGCTTACCAACAACCTGCGTTTCGTGGATCACAGGTTTTGCATCTATCTTTCGGAAGTTTCCCACGTCAGGACCAGCTTCAGGCTGGGAACACAGTATGAGAGGATGAGTTTCCTGCGGGCGATGTCATCGTATTGGGTGACTTCCCTTGATTCCAAGATGCTGCCGGTGAGGACTTTCGGACTGTTCGGCGAGGTGCGCTACGACAACGTGGACAATAACTGTTTTCCATCACGCGGAAGCCAGGCGACTCTGCGTCTGGACCAGAACCTGTGGCATTTCAGACAGTCGGGCCCGGACTTCAGGCCGTTTACCCTGCTCAACGCCTCGTACCGGGGAGTCATTCCTCTGACGGAGCATTTCTCCCTTATTCCGCAGACCTATGCCGCGCTCAATTTCGACAGCGCATGCAAATGGGGAGACGAGGAGTTCCCGGCCACCTACGGGGAGGACATGGCCCTCGGGCACAACCCGGTCTATCCGCAGAAAATGGGCGGAGCCTATGCCAACTGGGACTTCTGCGGCCAGCTGCCTTTCGCCGGATTCTATCATACGGCCTCCGTGGACAATGCGGTGATCCTTCGTCTGGATACCCGCTACAACATCACCGGCAACCAGTACCTCACCCTCAAGGCCAATTACGCCAGAAGCGGAGCGATGAACGAACTGTTTACCTCTTCGGGGGTGAATGATTTCGGGATCGCGGTAGAATATGCGCTGGACACTCTCTTCGGCCCGCTGTCCTGCGAGATAGGCTGGAGCACCGTTTCCTTCACTCCGGGCCTGTTTCTCTCGCTCGGTCGGGTGTTCTAACGCAGATTATTTGTATATTTACAGGATTTTATGCGGACAAAGCTGGTCATAAGGATGATAGGAGTCTCCCTTCTGCTGGAGGCGGCGATGATGTGGGTATCGGCCATAGTCGCCTATCATAACAATGTGGACGTCAGCTTCATTCCGCTTCTGTTCTCCGGCTTCATCGTGGGCGTGTTCGGAGCGTTTCCGCAGATATTTGCCAGGGACAGTTCCACCAGGCAGCACAGAATCACCGTCAGGGAGGGCTACTACATAGTGGTGGGCTCCTGGGTGTTCGCCTGTGTGTTCGGTATGATTCCTTACCTGATGTACGGCGGGGAATTCTCCGTGGTCAACGCCTTCTTCGAGAGCGTGTCGGGATTCACCACCACCGGAGCGTCCATTCTCAACGACATAGAAGCCCTGCCTTCCGGACTGCTTTTCTGGCGTATGTCCACGGCCTGGATGGGAGGTATAGGAATAGTCGCCCTGTTCTCGATGGTGCTTCCCGCCAGTGCTGGCAACGGGGCCGTCCTGACCGGTGTGGAAGTGTCCGGAATCGCCCGTGACGACGCCTCCGTCAGGGAAAAGTCGCTGGTGAAGATGATGGTTACCACCTACCTCGGCCTTACCGTCATAATGATATTCGCCCTCAGATTCTGCGGAATGCGCTGGCTTGACGCCGTGACTCACGCGATGTCCACTGCGGCCACCTGCGGTTTTTCCACCAGGAACCTGAGCATAGCATATTTCAACAGCCCTCTCATAGAGATGGTGCTGACCGTCGGAATGATGCTGGCCAGCGTGAATTTCTGCCTTATATATGCGCTGTTCACCCGTGACAAGCAGAAGGACATGTTCCAGTCGGAAGTCTCCAGAAGCTTTTTCGCCACGGTGGGCGTATGCATGATTCTCGTGGCTGCCAATCTGTTCTTCACCGGCACCTACGATACCATAGGAGAGAGCCTGCGCCGTGCGGTCTTCCATGTGGCGTCCTTCGTAAGCACCACTGGATTTTCGACTGCTGACAGCAACCTCTGGCCTTCGATGAGCATCGTGATCCTGCTGGGATGCTCGCTGGTCTGCGGCTGCTCGGGGTCCACTTCCGGAGGTATGAAATTCGACCGTCTTCTGGTCTGCTACAAGTCCGTGCGTGCCAAGCTCACTACCCTGGCCAATCCGAGCCAGGTCAACGTGGTGAAGGTGGACGGACGCGCCATACCTGAAAACAGGGTTTCCGATCTGAAAACCTATATGGCCATCTATTTCTTCCTCATAGCCATTGGCGCCCTGGTGAATACCGGGTTCGGAATGGATCTGGTGAGCGGGTTTTCCGCCAGTCTGGCGTGCCTGAGCAATGTGGGACCGGGCTTCGGTCAGGTGGGGGTGATGTGCAATTACGACCAGCTGCCGTGGGTACTCAAGGTCTTCAACGCCTTCCTTATGCTGCTGGGACGTCTCGAAATATTCTCCCTGTTCTATGTTCTTCGCATTCAGCCTAAAAGATAATGATCGGTAACATCATACCGGAAGTTCTGGGAGAGTCCCTTGAGGTCTGCGGGTTCGTCGCGCTGATGATGATTCTCATCGAGGCGCTCAATCTCGAGTCTCACGGAGGGATATTCCGAAAGATAAGCGGCAGCCGCGTGGGGCAGGTGGCGCTTGGCTCCGTACTTGGCATAATCCCGGGCTGTGTGGGAGGATTTGCAGTCACTTCGCTCTATAATCACGGACTGCTGAGTTTCGGCGCGCTGATTGCGATGATGATCGCCTCTTCCGGAGACGAGGCCTTCGTGATGCTGTCTATGTTTCCGAAGACGGCCCTGTGCATAATGGCGTTCCTGCTGGTGCTGTCCTTCGTTCTGGGACTGCTTGTGGACGGGTTCAAGATCAAGGCCCGGCATTGCGACGACATAGACATATCCGAGGACGTGGACGCGCAGCACTGCAGGCATCACCGCGGTCTGAAGATGTTCCTGAAGGAAAATGTCCTGCATCACGTGCTTCTGAAGCACATTCCGCGCGTGTTCGCCTGGACTTTCTCAGTGCTGCTCCTTATCGCCGTACTGCAGCGGTATGTGGATGTGAATGCGTGGATCAGTGACAGGACTGTGCTTATGATAATTCTGGCGGCTCTTATCGGTATCATCCCGGAGTCCGGTCCGCACCTTATCTTCGTTACCCTGTTCGCGCAGGGGATACTGCCGCTGCCTGTTCTTCTGGCCAGCTGCATCTCGCAGGACGGCCATTCCGGTCTGCCTCTTCTGGCGGAAAACAAAAAGAGCTTCCTCCTGGGGAAAGCTCTCAATGTCGCAGCCGCCATCATCGTGGGGCTGATCAGCATGTGGATATTCTAGCAGTTGCAGCCGCCTTCGCAGTCGCATTTGCCGCCGTCCTTCTCACAACCGCAGCTGTCTCCGTCCTTCTCGCAGTCGCAGCCTCCGTTGCATCCGCACTCCTTGTCTTTCTTCTTGCCGCATCCGCATTTGTGTGCGAGACCGTGGGCCAGTTCATCCTCGCTGGCATCGCGCACGGCCACTACGCTTCCGGTGAAGTGCAGAGTCTTGCCGGCCATAGGGTGGTTGAAGTCCATAAGCACTGATTCAGGCTTCACTTCCTTGACGGTGCCCTGTACTACGCCGCCGTCCTGGCTCATCATAGGGATGACGCGGCCTACCTGAAGCAGGTCATTCCGTACCTGGCCGTCTATCATGAAGGCGCTGAGAGGCAGTTCGAAGATGTAATCCGAGCTGTACACGCCGTATCCTTCCTCAGGAGAGAGGGTGAATTCGAAGGTCTCGCCCACTTCCTTGCCGTGCACTTCCTCTTCGAAGCGCGGGAGGAGCATTCCCTTGCCGTGAATGTACTCGAGAGGCTTTTCTGCAGATGCCTTGTCTGCCACGGCGCCGTCCACCGTGAGTTCGTAGCTGAGAGCCACTACTTTGTTCTGATCTATTTTCATATTCTAAAAATTGTTTATTCTCCGCTGAAATCCACCTTGCCGAAGGCCAGGGACGGTATAAGTTTGCTTGCACAGCGTCGCGCATCGTCCGCGGAACCCAGGAAATTGGCCCAGAGGGTAAGGAAATTCCCGGTGATGAGCATTTCGCTCACCGGCGATGTAATCTTTCCTCCGCTGAATTCGAACCCTTCCACTCCGTACGAGAAGTCGCCTGTCGCGCTGTTGCAGTTTCCGCCGTTGAATCCCGTCACCAGTATTCCCCGGCCGCATCTGGCCAACAGCCCTTCCAGACTCAGGCCCGGTTCGGTCGGGCACAGGCAGGCGCGCGTGCTGTCCTCTACGGTAGGGGTGACGCCGAGTTTATTGGCGATATAAGTGTTTATGAAATAAGTCTTTACTTCGCCTTCCCGGATGATGTCCAGGTCCCCGGTGGCGACGCCTTCGCTGTCGAAAAGCCTGGAGCCGCTTTCGCCCGGGATGAGCGGCCTGTCCACTATGGTGAGATTGTCACTGAACATTTTCTTTCCCAGGCTTCCCGTGAGGAAGGAATTGTTCTGCTGTATGGAGTACCCGTTCAGGGCGCTCAGAAGCGGGGTAACCAGTTTGGAAGCCACATTTTCGCTTACCACCATCGTGCGTTTGCCGCTTCTGACGGGGTGCGAGCCTATCTGGCTGACCGCCCGTCTGAGCGCTTCTTCGCCCACTTCAGCATACTTAAAATCCTTCAGGAAAGGGCTTGAAGTCCAGTGATAGTTGCTGTATTTGCTGCCGTCGGCGGCCTCTATGGTGACCTCCGAGGCGTATTCGAATGAAGTCTCGCAGTGTCTGCAGAACAGTCCGTTCGAATCGAGGGTGACGGAATCGAACTCCGAGTCGCCATACTGGCCTTCTTCGGAGATGACGGTGTAACCCTCGTGTTTTGTTCCCAGATCCAGGCAGTGCGCGAGTGCCAGTTCCTTCCTTCTGTCGCTGTCCAGCAGGGCATAGCTGTCGTCATACAGGTCCAGCTCACGTCCGGTAAGGGCGTTCTTCGCGCATCTGTCTGCGGGAGGCAGTGCCCGGCACGCGTCCTTTTCCAGCATAAGGGTTATCTTCGCGCAGGTGTGTACAAATTCTGCCAATTCGCTCTCCTCCAGCCTATTGGTGGAGAAGGTGGCGAATCTGCCGTCGATGAAAAGCGACAGGCTCAGACTCTTGTCCAGGCAGTGCGTCACTTTGTCGAGTTCGCCGTTCAGAGTATCCAGCAGGTCCGAAGTGCTTTTGCTCAGCACCACCCTGCATCCGGCAGCGCCTTCGGTGCGGGCGAATTCCAGGACCTTGCGGGCCAGTTCCAGTTCTTTGTCTTCTATCATAATCCTCCTCCCACTGTCAGGTCTTTGATCAGGACGGACGGAATGCCGCAGCTCACCGGGGCGCTCTGGCCCTTGCCGCAGGTCCATCTTCCGTCATCCACTTTCAGGTCGGACGCCACCGCCTCTATGCTGGCGAGCGCCTGCGGTCCGTTGCCTATGATGTTGATGTCCTTGACGGGCATCGTAAGTCTTCCGTTTTCGATAAGGAACCCGCTCTTGACGTAGAACGTGAAGTCGCCTTCGCCTATCTTCACTTCGCCGTTGGCAAATTCATCCACATAGATGCCGTTCCCGGCCATCCTGATGAGGTCTTCCACGCTTCCGTCATTCCCGCTTTCCATATAGGTGGATCTCATCCGCGGGATGGGGTTGTATCTGAAGGATTCGCGCCTGCCGTTGCCGGTGGACGGAACCCCGAAGTATTTGGCGCTGATGCGGTCGTGCAGGAACGAGGTCAGCACTCCGTCCGTCACCATATAGGTCTTCTGTCCGGGCACGCCCTCATCGTCGTAGTTCAGACTGCCCCTGTAATATGGCAGGGTGGCGTCATCCACTATGTTGATGCCCTGACGGCATATCCGCTGGCCCATCCTGTCGGAGAAGATGGACTGGCCCTTGCGGTTGAAATCCGCCTCGAACGCGTGTCCCATCGCTTCGTGAAGCAGTATCCCGGAAGCGCCGGCTGCCATCACCACATTCATCTGCCCTCCCTTCGGACGTCTGGCCTCGAACATCTCGTCCACTCCGGAGCATATTTTCCGGGCCAATTCGTCCACGAGCGCCTCGCTGTAGAACTCCGCTCCCATTCTGAAGCTCTTCGACGCGCTCCTGGTCTGGAACGAGTCGCCGCTCCGGAACACCGCCGTGACGTTCAGCGAACAGAGAGGTCGGATGTCTTCGGTGAGTTCGTCCAGAGAGTTGTACATCATTATCTCGCTCAGCGAATACGAGAGGGAGGCAACTACCTTGTCCACACGGCTGTCCAGGGCGTGAATCTTTCGGTCCAGGGACTGGAGCAGAGGTGTAAATGAGGCAAGTTCGCAGCTTCGCAGGTCAGTGACCATAGGGTAGAAGTCGTTCCCGCAGGAGATGTCCACTCCCTTGTAGCCTTCCTTCGAGCCTTTCCCGTCGCAGATGATGCTTGCAGCCTTCGCCGCCTTGAGAAGTGAGGTCATATCGGTGGATTCGGAATATGCATAGCCGGTCTTTTCGCCGCTGAGCACCCTGATTCCGCATCCGTAGTCCCTGTGATATCCTCCGCTGGACACTTCTCCGTCACGCAGGAGAAGATTCCAGATGGTGCTGTTCTCAAAGAAGAGGTCGCAATAGTCCCCGCCTTTACTCAGCGCCTCCCTGCACAGGAGCGTCAGCTGGTCCCTGCGGATAGCAAATCTTTCTGATAAGAGCATATTTTTCTTCGTCTTTAATCTGAATGTTGTCCTTCGTCCCTTCTGCCACCACCGTGAAAGGACTCTTCGAGTTGTCCGCCAGGACCCATCTGTGACAGATAGGGGAGTAGATCTCGAAGAAATACTTCAGGCCCATCACATAGCGGCGCCTGATCACGTCTTCCGGGATGCTGTGCCCTCCGCTCGCCACTCTCTTCTTCACCCTGTTTATGGCCAGTTCCACGGAGTTCAGCCAGAAGTAGATCAGGGTCACTTCGTAGCCCAGTTCCTTGGCCTCGTTGATTATGTTCGTGAGCGAGCGTGTGGCCAATGTGGTCTCGATGATGAAATCGACCTTTCTGGACAGGAGGTATTTGATCTTGGCCAGCATATACCGGCTCGCGATGACGGAGGCTGCGGATGGATTGAACGGCGACAGGCTCTTGGCGAACTCGTCCGAATTGACGAGCTCGCTGCATTCCAGAAGCTCCGGAAGCAGACTGTAGGAAGCGGTGGTTTTCCCCGATCCGTTACATCCCGACAATATGAACAATCTAGGCATCTTTCTTCGTCACACCCGCTCCGAAAAGCGCGAAATCTCCAAGCAGAGGGTCTTCAGGCCATATCTGCCTGAACTGATCCGTGATCTCCAGGGCGGTAACAATGTCCTTGCTTCTGCGTGCCGTGAGTCCCAGAGCTGTGGCCTGGTCATATACGTGTACATCGAGCGGAATGACAAGCTCCGCCTTCGAGCTGTGCTTCCATACACCCAGGTCCACGATGCCGTCATCCCTTACCATCCACCTTCTGAACATGTTTATCTTCTTGCCGGCGGCTTTCGGGTCGTCCTTCTGCCCGAAGACCTGCGTCCGTATCTGTGGGACGCTGAAACTCTCTATGGACCCTGTCCGTGAGTAGATGTCTTTGAGCCTTCGGCAGATGGCAGCCATCTCGCTCCATCTGACGGTGCGGTGAAGGCTGGCCCCGTCATCGCGGTAGTCTCCGCTCATCACATAATCGAATGGGGCCCAGTTCATCTCGTCAAAAAGACGTGAGCAGTCCCGCACTATCATGCTTCTTCTGCCCCAGGCCAGGTGAGATGACAGCAGACCTGCGATCTCTATGTCCTGAAGACAGGCCCCGCGCCGCAGAAATTCACGGGGGAATATTATGGGGTCTTCCTGAAAATAGGCCGGGTCATTGTATTTCCCGGCCCATTCCAGGAGTTGAGATTTTACTTCTTCTCGCATTCAGGAATGCTCTTGAGCACTTCTTTAAGGAATTTCCACATCTTCTCCACTGAAGGGATGTAAGCTCTCTCGTCAGGAGAGTGAGGGCTGAGAAGGGTAGGTCCGCAGGATACCATATCCCAGTGAGGATATGCTCCTGACAGGATTCCGCACTCCAGACCGGCGTGTATGGCCATGACCTTGGCATCCTCGCCGTAGAGGTCGTGATAGATGCCGGTCATTATCTCGAGAATTTCTGATTTCGGGTTCGGAGCCCATCCTGAATATGCTCCGCTGAGGGTGAACTTGGCGCCGGCCAGGTCGAACACCGCCTGCATCTTCTCGCAGAGGGCGTCCTTGGCAGAGTCTATGGAGCTGCGCAGAAGGCTGTGTACGCCGTATTTTCCTTCGCCGACGCGAACCATCGCCATATTGGTGGAGGTCTCGACCAGGTCAGGAATTGAAGGGCTCATTCTCTCCACTCCGTCAGGGCAGGCGAGGACGGCGTTCAGTATGGTAAGCGCGTCCTTGTCGTCCACGTACTGCGCCTTGCACTCGCAAGGGGTGAGGTTGATGCTCATGTCAGGGTCGGTGACCGCATATTCCTTGAGTATGTCTGCGGCTCTGGCGTCCAGGAAGGCCTTGGCTTTCTTGTAGTCCTTTACATAGAGGGTGGCGAAGCATTCGCGTGCGATGGCGTTGCGAAGGGTGCCGCCTTCCAGGCTCACGAGCTTGACGTCCTCGGCGTGCAGAAGCGGGAGGAGCAGGCGTGCGGCGATCTTGTTCGCATTGGCCCTGTAGAGGTTGATGTCCATTCCGGAGTGTCCGCCCTGGCATCCCTTCACGCTGAAGGCGTATGCCTGGTATCCGTCAGGGCAGGTCTTGAGGGTGTAGGTGCCTTCGGCTGAAGCGTCCACGCCTCCGGCGCAGCCCACGTACAGCTCGCCTTCGGTCTCGGAGTCCAGGTTGATGAGGATGTCACCCTTGAGAACGCCGCTCTTGAGGCACTGCGCTCCGGTCATTCCGGTCTCCTCGTCGTAGGTGACCAGAATTTCGATCGGTCCGTGAGGAACGTCCTTGCTTTCGGCTACGGACAATGCGAATGCCACTCCCAGCCCGTCATCGGCTCCGAGGGTAGTACCGCAGGCCTTGACCCATTCGCCTTCTATGCGGGTCTCGATAGGGTCGGTGAGGAAATCGTGCACCTTGTCGGAGTTCTTCTGAGGTACCATATCCATATGTCCCTGAAGGATAACGCCTTTGCGGTTCTCGTAACCCGGGGTGGCAGGCACGCGGATGATGACGTTGCCGGTCTCGTCGGCAAATGTCTCGAGTCCGTGCTCCCTGCCCCAGTTCAGAAGGTATTCCCTGATTTTCTCCTCGTGCTTGGACGGGCGTGGAATTCTGGTGATGTTATAGAAATTGTTCCATACTACTGATGGATTGAGATCTTTGATGGTCATGATATCGTGTGTTTAAAGATTAATCGTTTCTTCCGTTCCGAACTGATAGACCGGAACCCTCACGTGGCAGAGCACGTGGTCGTAGCAGCAGAGCTTTATCTCGCATATTGCGGGCACTCTGTAGCGGATCCGTGCCGAACTGTCTTTGCCTGTGGCCTGGGCCTGGGCGGCGGAGCAGCTGTTCACGGTGATGTCCAGATAATAAGGTGTGCCTTCGGGCGAGCCGCTTGGCAGAACTCCCAGTGACGGGCTGAAGCAGAAGGCTTCGATTCTGCGCGGAAGGCTTGGCGAGAGGATAAAATCGAAACTGGTCGTGCCGGTATATGTCTGAATGTCAGGCAGGAACATGGCCAGGAGCTCGTTCTCTTCCCGGTTCAGCTCGCTGACGGCCGCTCCGAGCGCTTCGCCTGAATAGGTGGCGTCGGTGTTCCCGATCAGAATATTGTATCTGTCCTCGCGGTATTTTCTGATGCTTTCGGCAGCCTGTGCGGCTTTCTCGGAGGTCTTTTTGGAATTGTCCCTTACGATGGGGCTGACGGGTATTACCGGCAGGGTGACTTCAGATTTGGCATCCGTCGAAGGGCAGCCTGTGCAGATGAGGCCCTCCTCGGCGAGTTCGCGGAATCTGGCTTCGCCGTTTTCGTCCAGCAGCACGCTGTACCGTTTGGACTGGTCGGGTTCGCTCCCGCAGGAGATGGTGATTCCCGAGATGGTGAACAGGGAACTGTCACGCTCAACGGTGGAGATGCCCAGAAGGGAATTGGCATAACGGGCATAAGGGCCGGCAGTGATGCGCTGCTGCACGGTCTGCACGCTTACGGTCACCACGCTCTGAGGCAGAGAGTAGATCTGCTGGCGCAGAGGAGTCTTTCCGGCCAGGGCAGGCGCGGCTGCCAGCATAAGAACAATGAGCCCTGTGATGTGCTTTTTCATACCTGATCTATTTTTTTCCATCTTCTGTGGGACCAGAGGTAGTTCCCCGGGTCTTTCCTGATGTCTTCCTCCAGCAGACGGTAGTACCGGTCCATTATCTCCTGCACGCTCATCGCGGAGGCATCGTCGCAGATGGTCTTGAACTCAAAGTTATAATTTTTTTTGCGTTTGTCCCTGGTTATGGAGAGGTAACTTACGGCCAGGTGGTATTTTTTCGCCACGGCCGCCCCTCCGCTCATCGTGCGGGTCCTTCGTCCCATAAAGTCCACCATCACGTAGGAAGGCGCCGTGAAGTAAGGCCACTGGTCGCTGATCATAAAGTAGAACATCTTCTGATCCAGGTGCGTGAGGATATGGCGCAGGATGTTCGACGACTCCACTATGTTCCTGAACTCCCTGTGCGGGGCGATTCTGTTCTCCTTGAAGATCTCGTCCCACATAGGGTTGCGCAGTTTCCTGTACACCACGCCCGCATTGTCGTAGTTCACGGCAAAGGGTGCGTCCGTGTAGTTGAAGTACGGGACGCCTCCGTAGAGTTCCCAGTTACCGTTGTGCGAGCACAGCACTATGGTTCCGCGGGCGACGTCGTGTAGGCGGTTGGCCTCTTCGGGGTTGACCACTTCCACGATATGCGAACGGCGCAGCCTTTTCGGACCGCATCCTCCGAACCATATCATCTCGCAGACTATCTGACCGAAATGAAGGTAGAAGTCCCGGATAATCCGGCGGTGTTCCTTCGGGCTTTTTTCAGGAAAGGCTTTCTCGACGTTGTCCTTCACTACGCCGTAGCGGTAACGCACTATGTATCTGGCGATAAACCCGATTATATATGCGTTGAACCGGTGAACGGGAAGGGGAAGCGCCGCGAACAGATGCATCAGCGCCGTGATGAGCCTTTTCTTCATTTAGTCCTGTGTGGCCGCTTCGACTTTCTTGAGTACTGCGAACATTATGATGGCTGAGATGAGGCAGAGCGCGATGAGGATGCCCCAGTTGGCCATGAGAGGAATCTTGTTCCAGAGCTTGGAAGGAATGCTGCTCAGGTAGTTGCCTATGGCTGTGGCGGCGAACCATCCGCCCATCATCATACCCTTGTATTTAGGAGGGGCCACCTTCGTGACGAAGCTGATTCCCATAGGCGAGAGCAGCAGTTCGGCGAACGTGAGGGTGAGGTAGGTGCAGATCAGCCAGCTTGGCCCGAGAACGGGTTCGGTCTTGTCTCCCAGATCCATAGGGGATGTAAGGCCAATGGAAGCTACCGTTATGATTACGAATCCGAGGGCCGCCACGAGCATACCCAGAGCGATCTTCTTCGGTGCGCTAGGTTCCTTGCCTTTGCGGGCCAATGCAGAAAACAGTGCCATTGACACAGGAGTGAGGGCGACTACGAAGAACGGATTGAACTGCTGGAAATCTGAAGGCTGCGCTGCGATGGTGGTGCCCATTCCTGCGTACAGGGCGTATGCTCCGCCCCATAGAAGAAGGGTGACTGCGCCCAGGGTGAGTTTGCCTTTCTTCGTCTCAGCCTGGAATGCTCCGAAGAGGGTGTAAACCGAAATGGCGATGAGGGCAAGGCTTCCGATGTTGAAGCAGAGCCTCATAGGGCCGGTGATGGAGAGGTTCGTGTATTTCTTCGCGAAGAAGGTGAGGGCGCTGCCGTTCTGGTGGAATGCCATCCAGAAGAAGATGACTACCGCGAACACCAGAAGAAGGGCCACGAGTCTGTCCTTGGTCTGTTTCGGGGAGAGCTCCACGACATTGGCATCCTGCTTCCTGGCCTGCTTGGTGTTCACGTCGGCGTGCTTGAACCAGTTCCTGCAGCCGAAGTAGATGGCTACGGAGAGGATCAGCGAGATGCAGGCCACGCCGAAGCAGAGTCCGTAGGCGCCTGACAGGGCCTCGAGGTATGCAGGGTCGGTATTGGCCGCGTCATAGACGAATCCCTGACCGTTAAGGTAGATGTTGGTGATCTTCTTGGCCATGGCCGGTGCGAACATGGCGCCGATGTTGATGGCCATATAGAAGAGGCTGAATGCGGAGTCGCGCTTGTCGGCGTACTTCGGGTCGTCGTAGAGATTGCCCACCAGCACCTGGAGGTTGCCCTTGAACAGGCCCGTGCCTATTGCTATGAGGGCCAGTCCGGCGAACATTATGTATTTGGCGGTGTCACCGCTGGTCGGAAGGGTCAGGGACAGGTAGCCGAGGAACATCACGGCGATACCTATGGTGACGCATTTTCCGTAACCGATCTTGTCGGCCAGAATGCCTCCGAAGAAAGGCATGAAATATACTCCTGCGAGGAAAATGGCATAGACGTTTCCTGCAGCGGCTTCATCCCAGCCGAATTTTGCTTGCATCAGAAGGGCCAGTATGGCCAGCATCGTGTAGTAGCCGAACCTCTCTCCGGTGTTTGCCAGTGCGAGAGCGAACAGGCCTTTAGGTTGTCCTTTAAACATATCTTGTACTATTTATCGTTATTTCGTAACGTCGCCGCCTTCCGTGAAGGCAATCCCACAAATTTAATAAAAAATAATCACTTCGTGACCCTATATGGGCAAACGCTGCGAAAAGTCTCCGTCCTGCCAGTCTGTTTTTTCGTCCAGGTGTGGAACTATCTTGCCATTTTTGTCCTCACCTGGATGCGGCAGGTGCTGCAGAGGGCCTCCAATGGCCTATTGCTAATCCAGGTGTGGAACTTTTTGGCCGTTTATATCCTCACCTGGATTGCCAGGCAGCGACAGATCTGCTTCAGGGGACAGCGCGGGAGGCGGCGGGAAACCAGACTGGCAATTCTTTTCTTCTCCTCATCGGACAGTTGGGCATAAGTACTCCCCTTCAACAATTCTTTGTCGACAATCCTGCAGACTTCCATATCGTTCGTATATTCCTTTACGCTTCGTCTGCGTTCATTCCGCTGAAGTTCCTCAATGTCGTAAGATGGCTCTATTTGACTGATATCCAAAGGCTTTTCTTTGGCGTTTGGTTTGTCTATGTCGGCATAGGAAGGCCTGTTTATGCAAAATATATAGTTTTTCGCTGTCATATAAAGTCTTTCGACAGCCGGGATTTCCAGGAATGATTCCGGGGAGATCATTCCCTTGTCATTCAACCAGAATGAATCGGGAAGAGATACGTTCTTGGAATAAAAGGCTGAGCGCGTCTTTCCGCTTCTCTTTTCATTCAGACAGAAATCGGAAGGAAACACATAGCGGGCGGAACAGAATTCATAACCTATCGCAGTATCGGTCACAAGGTGATGAACGGGATTTCTCAGAACATAATTTACAGCGTGAAGTATCCGGTAAAGAGAATTCAACTGCACAGTATGGAAGTATCGCTCCCCCAGACGTCCTTTACGGCTGTATTTGAAGTTGAACCATCGCGTATAGGCGTTCCTGTAATTGGATACGAACTTCGAGATGTCAGGAGATTGGAC
>CAVBDE010000009.1:0-35480 GCA_963594055.1 Anaerovoracaceae bacterium
CCTCGTGTCTACCATTCCACCACCAAGGCAATCCGCACAGTCTGCAAATATAGTTAAAAATATCTTTTCTCGTGTTTGACCAGGGACAGAAAGATAAAGAGCATCACCGTGAAGGACAGCAGGGAAGATCCTCCGTAGCTGATGAACGGGAGCGGAATCCCTATGACGGGCATCAGCTTGACGGTCATTCCGATGTTGATCACCATATGCATAAAGAAACACGACGCTATGCAGTAGCCGTACACCCTGTTGAACGGGTCGCGGCTTTCTTCAGCCACCTTCAGGATGCGCCAGATAAGATACGAGAACAGCGCGATGAGGATGAAGCACCCGATGAATCCGAACTCCTCGCCTATCGTGCAGAAGATGAAGTCCGTGCTCTGCTCCGGCACGAATCCGTAGGTGGTCTGCGTCCCTTCCAGATAGCCCTTCCCGGCGAATCCGCCCGAGCCTATCGCGATAAGCGACTGATTCACATTGTATCCGGCTCCGGCCAGATCGTCCTTGATGCCAAGCAGAACCTCCACCCTCTGCCTCTGGTGCGGCTTGAGCACATGGTCGAACACCAGGTCCGAACCGAGAATGGTGACCGACCCGATGACCGCGACCATAATGATGAACAGCCGCAGCTGTCGCCTGGCCTTGAACGTCTTCGCTATGGAACCCCGTGTTATGAGGTAGTATGCCAATATTATGACTGCCAATGAGATGAACGCCACCCAGAGCGGGAACTTGATGGACAGGATGAACAGCGTGATGAGCAGCAGAAGCAGCATTATCCACCATCCGGAGAGCCCCTCGCGGTAGAGCACGAAGATGTATCCGAGGTAGATGAGGACAGTGCCCGTCTCTTTTTCGGCCAATATCAGTACGGCCGGAAGGCCCACGATGGCCAGCGTCAGGAGAGTGTCCTTCAGACGCGAGGAGTTGAATCCGTGCCCGCGCAGGAAGTGCGCCAGGACGAGCGAAGTGCAGATCTTCGAGACTTCGCAGGGCTGGAAGCTGACCGGGCCGAGCCTGAACCAGGATTTGGAGCCGTTGATCTCCGTTCCGAACACTATGGTGAACATCAGCAGCAGGAGCACGCAGACATAGGCCGGGGTGGAGATCACCTCCCACAGGTAAGGCTTTATGACGAAGAGTATTACAAGCCCCACGACGAGGGAAATCCCTATCCAGACTAGCTGTTTGCCTGCCCTGGTGTGGAGGTCCAGGATGGACAGCGACCCTTCGGCGGAATGTCCCGCGGCATAGATGCTTATCCAGCCTATGAAAACCAGCAGCAGATAGCAGACGATGATTTTCCAGTCCACCGTCTGTCCAAGTCCCCTGTTGTATCCCCGTCCTGTCATAATCTATTTTTCCACGTTCATAAGGTCGGCGGAGAGCACATAGTTTTCCAGCCACTTGCGTGAAGGGGCTATGTCTCCGTTAAGATATTTCTCTATCAGCAGCGATGCTGTCGGGCAGGCCCAGCGTGCGCCGAATCCGGCGTTCTCTATGTAGGCCAGGACAGCGATCTGCGGATTCTCGCGCGGGGCGAAGCAGATGAAGACGGAATGGTCGGCACCGTGCGGGTTCTCGGCTGTGCCGGTCTTCCCGCACACATCGAGTCCCTCGATGGCGGCCAGGGCCGCGGTGCCGCCCGCCGCAGTACCTGCATTCACCGCCTTCCACATACCCTCGATGGCCCGCTCGAAATTGACAGAATCCACCTTCGTGTAATGTCTCTCCCTGTATTTCGGGTCTATGCTGACCTCGTCATTGTCCTTGATGATGTGCGGCGTGATGTAGTACCCGCGGTTGGCTATGGTCGCGCACAGATTGGCCAGCTGAAGAGGCGTGGCCCCGATCTCGCCCTGACCTATGGACAGCGACACTATGGAAGGGAATTTCCATCTGCCCTTCCCGTAAAGCTTGTCGTAAAGCTCGCCCTTCGGAATGGTTCCGGAGGCCTCGTTCGGAATGTCGCATCCCAGCGCCTCTCCGAAGCCGAAACTCGTCACGTATTCCCGCCACCTGTCGAAGGCCTCGCTCACCGACCCGTACTTCGGATTCTCCAGGATGTCGCGGAACACATAACAGAAATAGGCGTTGCACGACATCATCACCGCATCCGTGAAATTGATGGGCGAGCGGTGCTGGTGGCAGCCCAGCTTGCGCGTGGAGGTGTAATAGAATCCCCGCTCGCAGGGATGCCTGTCCTGGATGTTCAGGACCCCTTCCTGCAGCCCTATCATTCCGTTAACGAGTTTGAACACCGAGCCCGGAGGATAACTGGCCTGAACGGGGCGGTTGAAAAGCGGCTTGTCCGGATTCTGGCTGAGTTCCGTGTACCGGCTTCCCATATTGGAAAGGTCCGCCACGTCGATTCCCGGGCTGGACACCAGCGCCAGAATCTCCCCGGTGGAAGGCTCTATGGCGACCAGGCTTCCGCGCTTGTTCTGCATAAGGGATTGGCCGTACTGCTGAAGACGGGCGTCTATCGTGGTGGTGATGTCCCTGCCCTTCTGCGCGGGCAGGTCGTCGTCACCGTCGTTGTACCGGGTAAGGATGCGGTTGTGCGAGTTCCGCAGGTAGATATTGTACCCGTTCCGGCCCCGGAGGTCCTTCTCCCGCACCGCCTCGAGTCCGGTTATGCCGGCGTGGTCCCCGCTCCTGTATTCCGGATGCCTGCGTATATACGCCTCGTCCACTTCCCCCACATAGCCCAGCAGGTTTCCGCCGGCGTTGAAAGGGTAGTCGCGGGTGTTGCGCTCCCTTATGTGGAAGCCCGGGAACCAGTACTGCATCTCAGAGAAATGGGCATACACCTCCTGGCTTACGTCAGGAAGGAAGACCAGGGTCTTGTAGCCTATCCTGGAGCGGTAGGTGCGGTAATAGTCAAGTTTTTCGGTCAGGAACTCCCGGTCGATTCCCAGCAGGGAGCAGAGCGCCAGAGTGTCCAGGTCCTTTATCTCGCGCGGGGTCACCATCACGTCGTACGAGGTCTTGTTCCCCACGAGAATCTGTCCTGTTCTGTCGTAGATGATGCCGCGCGGAGCCAGGATGGTCTCCTTGACGATGGAGTTGTTCAGTGCGTCGGTCTTGTACCTGTCGTCGATGACCTGTATATAGAAAAGGCGGCCCAGAATTATCAGAACGGCAACCCCGAAGCCTATCAGCAGTCTGCGGTATCTGTTGGTGGAATCCATAGTCAGATCTCCTTTACCGCGGTGACTTTAAGCGCTATGCAGATGACGGCGCTGACCAGCGTCGAGCAGAGCCACCTGAGCAGCAGGAAGTTCCATCTGAGCGTGCCGGCGCTGTCGAAAAGGCAGTACACGAGAAAATACAGAGCGCAGAGCAGCGTGAGGGACAGGACAAGGTCCCTGGAAAGCTTCTTCTCGTCGGGGTGATCCTTGAGTATCATCGGCCTTGCGAATACGCAGGGCAGCAGGGCGCAGCTCGTTATGCCCACGGTGCCGGAGGATGCGAAATCTATCGCCAGGCCGAATAGGAAGGCGGCCAGCAGGTAGCCCGGCCGCTGCCGCTTGCCCGGAAGGCAGAACACCATAAGCGGCAGCAGACTGATGTCCACCAGCCGCGACAGGGACAGGAAATTGTTCATCAGTACCTGGATGACACCGATCACGAGCGCGTATATTATAAGATATTTTCTGCTCACAGCTGTTCCCCCCTTTCTTCCAGTTCAATTATCTCGTCGTGATGCCTGGCCTTCAGCACATACACGAATTCCAGCGACGAAAAGTCCTGGAAAAGCCGTACCGTGACCTCTTTAGCCGCGCCGTTGCGTATCCTTTCGCCCGTCACCACGCCCAGAGGCATGTCCGAAGGGAACATCTCCGAATATCCGCTGGTCCATACGGTGTCGGACGGGTTCACCTGTGTGTGGAGAGGAACCGGCTGCAGCACGGCCGTATCGTCATGGAGTCCGTCCCAGGAGAGCGTCCCGATGACGGAAGAATGCCCGAGCCGTGCGCTGACGGTGGTCTGCGTGTTCTGCAGGGTGCGCCCGTAGGACATGTGCGCGGACACGATGTCGGTCACGCCCACCACGCCTCTGGCAGTCACTACCCCGCAATGCGGATACACCCCGTCTTCGCTGCCCTTGTCGATGATGAAATAGTTCTTCCCGCCGTTTGTGCTCAGCTTGACTATCTGTGCCAATTGGCATTCAAAAACCGGGTCGAGCGTGCCCAGAGAGTCTGTGCGGCCCCGCCGTTCGAGCGTGCGGTAGCGCTGGAGTTCCTCCCACAGAATGGCGTTCTCCGCGCTCAGCTCCCTGTTCTTCCCGTTCAGGCCAATGTAGGCCCGCACCCTGGCCCCTCCGGACCACAGCCAGGCCTTGACCTTGCAGGAGAAACTGTTCACCCAGACGCTCCTGTAGGAATCGGAAGCCCCCAGAATAGCGATGGCAGCGGCCTCCAGAATGATGAAAGTCGCTGCTGCCCATAAGTTTCTCGCCGCTTTTCGAGGTACGACCATAGCCTACCTCATGAGGAATTTGTATCTGTCGGTGTTCTTTATCGCCTTGCAGGTGCCTCTCGCCACAGCGTGAAGCGGATCCTCGGCCACTATGAAATTGATGTTCACCTTCTCGGTGAGTCGCTTCGCAAGTCCCCTGAGAAGTGCGCCGCCGCCGGAAAGATAGATGCCGTTCTCGATGATGTCGGAGTAAAGCTCCGGAGGGGTCATCTCCAGCACATGCATGATGGAAGTCTCTATCTTCGCGATGGATTTGTCCAGACAGTGTGCGATCTCCTGATAGGTGATGGTGGCCTCCACCGGGTGTGCGGTCATTATGTTCGGGCCGTTCACCACGAAAGGCTCCGGTTCGTCGTCCAGTTCGGTGATGACGGCGCCGACAGCCCATTTGATCTTCTCGGCCGTCACTTCGCCCACCTTGATGTTATGCTGCTGACGCAGGTAGTACTGGATGTCGGAAGTGAACACGTCGCCCGCCACGCGGATGCTGTCCTGCTCCACCAGTCCTCCCAGCGAGATGACCGCGATCTCCGTGGTGCCGCCGCCTATGTCCACAACCATATGTCCCTTAGGGGCTTCCACATCCAGGCCGATTCCCAGGGCCGCAGCCATAGGCTCGTAGATAAGATATACGTCCCTTCCTCCCGCGTGCTCGGTGGAGTCGCGCACGGCTCTGATTTCGACTTCCGTACTGCCGGAAGGGATGCCGATCACGACCTTGAGGTTAGGGGTGAAGAGACTGCTTTTCTTCTTGCTCACCTGCCGGATGAATCCGCGTATCATCATTTCGGCCGCGTTGAAGTCGGCGATCACGCCGTCCTTGAGGGGTCTGATGGTTCTGATGGTGGGGTTGATGCGCTCGTGCATCTTTTTCGCCTCGTTTCCTATGGCGATGCATTTGCCTGTGGCCACATCCACGGCCACTATACTTGGTTCGTCGAGAACGATCGCACCGTTCTGGTAGATTATGGTGTTCGCCGTTCCGAGATCTATTGCCAGTTCCTGATTAAGAAATCCGAAAGCCATGTTCAAGATTATTAAAAACGTTCAATGCAAAAATAAACATTTTTGTTAGTAATTTTGTACGAATGGAAAGCAATATGGATAAAAAAATATATGCCGTATTTGTGGCCGGAGGATCGGGTGTGAGGATGGGCAGCGCCACCCCAAAACAGTTCCTCGACCTGGCCGGCAAGCCGGTGCTTCTCCGGACCGTGGAGAGGTTCGTGGAGGCGATAGAGAACGTCAACATCATAGTGGTTCTGCCCAAGGCCCATTTCGAGACCTGGCGGAAAATCTGCCTCGCGGCCGACTTCCATTATCCGCAGGTGCTGGTGGGCGGAGGCATCACCCGTTTCCATTCCGTGCAGAACGCTCTTGAAAGGGTTCCGGACGGGGCTGCGGTTCTGATTCACGATGGGGTAAGGCCTATGGCAAGTCCCTATCTTATAAACAGATGTGCCGAATTGGCATTAGAAGGCAAGTGTGTCATCCCGGTCACTGCGGTGACGGACACGCTCAAGTCCCTGGTGGCTTCGGACGTGGAGGGCGAGTGGAAGGAGAGCGGACTTCCGGCTCCTGACCGCGGGACGCTGTTCGGCGCCCAGACCCCGCAGGCCTTTCCTTCGGAAGTGCTGAAGCGGGCGTACAGGTGCGCATATCAGGTGAGTTTCACTGATGACGCTTCTGTGGCGGCATATAACAAAATACCTCTCACCTATATTCAGGGGGAGAGGTACAATATCAAGATCACTACACCGGAGGATCTGGAGTTCCTGCGCAAGGTCTATTGATCCCTGTGGACCCAGATCTGTCTCTTTACCGGTTCGTCGAGTGAAACCATCGTCTCGGTGGACTGCACGAAAGGTATCTTCTGGATGGTGTTCAGGGCCACCTCCATCAGATGGGCGTTGTCCCTGCAGTAGAGTTTGATGAGTATGGCGCTCCGTCCCGTTATGAAATGGCATTCCACTATCTCGTGAACGTTCTTGAGCGCTTCGATCACTTCGTTGTACTTGTTGTTCTCCGTAAGGTTCAGGAACATGAAGGCGCAGATGGTGTAACCTATCGATGACGGTTTGATAAGAGTCGATGATCCATAGATGATCCCGTTCTCCTCGAGTTTCTTCACCCTCTGGTGAATGGCAGCACCGGAAACGCCGCAGTCCCTCGCGATTTCGAGGTACGGTTTTCTGGCATCGTTGATAAGTTCTGAGAGGATAATCCTATCCATCTCGTCCAGTTCGAAGTGGTTCATTATTTTTTCTTTATGGTTTTTCTCGCAGGTGTGCCCAGGGATATGATCTCGCGGCACTTTTCTTCGGTTATCGTGTCAGGGTCGGTACCCTTCGGAAGTTTGTAGTTCTTGCCGGAAGCCTTGATGTAAGGGCCGTAAGGTCCGACCAGAACGCTGATGTCCCCCCACTGGTGAAGGGGCCCCTTGGCCGGGGCCTTCTTAATGAGCGTTTCGCACTCCCCGAGGGTGATTTTCAGGGGATCCGTTCCGCGCGGCAGGGAATAATTCTGTCCGTCCCACTGGATGTACGCTCCGAATCGGCCTTTCCTGATGACTATGTCCTTCCCGTCAAGTGCGCCCACTGTGCGCGGCAGGGAGAACAGCTTGAGCGCCTCCTCCAGGGTGATGCTTTCGATCAGCTGCCCGTCGGCGAGGCTCGCGCAGATCTTCTCGCTGTCTTCGCCCTTCTGCACGTACGGTCCGAACTGGCCCAGCCTGGCCACTATCTTCTTCCCGTCCGCAGGGTCTATGCCTATCTCGCGCTCGACCTTGCGGTAGTCCTTGCTGCTGAGCGCCTTGTCCACCTCGCTGTGGAACGGCGGATAGAAGTTCTGCATGCATTTATGCCAATCTGTCCGTCCTTCGGCTATGTTGTCGAAGTCACTTTCTATGTCGGCGGTGAAGCCGTAGTCCAGGATGTCCGAGAAGTTCTCCACCAGATAGTCGCTCACGGCCATGCCTATGTCGGTAGGCAGGAGTTTGCCTTTCTCGGCGCCCACTTTCTCGGTCTTTTCGCTGCTTGTGATGACGCCGTCCTTGAGGGTGTAGTCGGTGACCGTCCGGTCAATGCCTTCCTTGTCGCCTTTCACCAGATATCCTCTTCCGGTGGTCAGGGTGCTGATGGTAGGCGCGTAAGTCGAAGGGCGGCCTATGCCAAGTTCCTCGAGCTTCTTGACCAGCGAAGGTTCTGAGTAGCGGTAAGGAGCCTGGGTGAATTTGCATTCGGCATCCACCTTCCGGGCGGTAAGGATGTCCCCCGGGTTCATCGGAGGCAGAATCTTCGGGGAGTTCCCGTCGTCCGCATCGTTCTGGTCGTCCGACCCCTCCATATAGAGCTTGAGGAATCCGTCGAAAAGAATCTCGCTGGACTGGATGAGGTAGTGCTCGCTCCGCCGGTTGAGTCCGACCTTGATGTTGGTGTTAAGAAGTCTGGCTTCGGCCATCTGGCTGGCGACAGTTCTTCTCCAGATAAGGTTGTAGAGCTTCTGCTCCTGAGGGGTGCCCTCTATCTGCGTGTTCTCTATGAATGTCGGTCTTATGGCCTCGTGAGCCTCCTGTGCGCCCTTGGAATGGGTCTTGAACTGGCGCGGATGTGAATATTCCTCACCGAAATTGTCTATGATGAATTTCTTAGCGGTGCCGAGCGCCAGGCTCGAGAGGTTCGTGGAGTCGGTACGCATATAGGTGATGAGTCCGTGCTCGTAGAGGGACTGGGCGAGTCTCATCGTCAGACTGACAGGGAACCTCAGCTTGCGGCCGGCTTCCTGCTGCAGGGTGGAGGTGGTGAAAGGTGCCACGGGGTACCTGCTGCCCTCCTTCTTGTCGGCGGAGGTGATGGTATAGACCGCGCTGACGCTGTCCTGAAGGAACTGCCTGGCCTCTTCCTCAGTCTGGAATTTCTCTTCAAGAGTTCCCTTGACCTTGCTTTTCCCTACGGTGAATTCCGCTTCGACCCTGTAGTAAGGCTTGGCCTCGAAGGCGAGAACCTCGCGCTCCTTGTCTGTGACCAGTCTAAGGGCGACGCTCTGCACGCGTCCTGCGGAAAGTCCGCGCTTGATCTTTCTCCAGAGCACCGGGGACAGTTCGTATCCCACGAGCCTGTCCAGGACTCTGCGGGCCTGCTGCGCGTCCACGAGGTTCATATCCACGCTGCGCGGGTTTTTCAGGGCCTCGAGTATGGCGTTCTTCGTAATCTCGTGGAAAGTGATGCGCCGGGTCTTCTCCGGGTCCAGTTTGAGAGTCTGCTGCAGATGCCATGCTATGGCCTCTCCCTCGCGGTCCTCATCGGATGCGAGATAGACCATGTCGGCCTTTTTGGCCAGTCCGGCCAGCTCGCTGACGGTTCTCTTCTTGTCCGCCGGAATTATGTATTTGGGAACGAAACCGTGCTCGATGTCGACGCTGAGCTCGTTTTCCTGCAGGTCGCGGATGTGACCCTTCGATGATACTACTTTATAATCGTTACCCAGAAACTTCTGGATTGTGGCAGCTTTATGTGGGGACTCCACTATTACTAAATTCATACTGCAAAGATTTCACAAATAAAGGATTTTTCAAAATTATTTAAGTATTTTTGCCGCTATTATGAAGCAGCGTACACGAAAAAGAATAGTCGTCTGGTTTTGGATTATAATCGCATTGCCTTTTGTGGCAATTTTCTCGCTGGTGTTTTGTGTCGCTCATTTCGCGCAGATTCCTTCCTTCTCCGAACTGGAGCATCCCAACAATAACCTGGCTACCCGTCTCATATCGTCTGACGGTGTGGTTATCAGCACTTTCCATATAGAGAACAGAACTTATGTGGCGTACGGGGACATCTCCCCGAACGTCATAAACGCGGCCGTGGCCACGGAGGACGTGCGCTTCTATGATCACAGCGGAATAGATTTCAAGAGTCTGGGCCGTGTCCTGGTCAAGACCTTCCTGATGAGGGATTCGAGCCAGGGCGGGGGAAGCACCATCACACAGCAGCTGGCCAAGACGCTCTATCCCCGCGAGGAGGCCTTCACGGGCTTTCCGGGGGCCAGGTATGTCTCTCTGGTGTGGACAAAGCTGAAGGAGTGGGTTACTGCGGTCAAGCTCGAGAAGAACTACACGAAGGACGAGATAGTGGCGATGTACCTGAATTCCATCTTCTACGGAAGCGGGGCGTACGGCATCAAGGCCGCCAGCGAGACCTTCTTCGGAAAGGAACCGTCCGAGCTGAACATCCAGGAGGCCGCGATGCTCGTGGGAGCGGTCAACAAGCCTACACGTTATAATCCGACCCTCAACCCGACAGCTGCCAAGACGCGCCGCGATTTCGTGATTTCGCAGATGGAGAAGGCCGGTTACATCACGCACGCCGAGAAGGTGTTGGCCCAGAACAGCCCGATAGAGCTGAACTATTCCGTTCAGGACCACAATTCGGGTCTGGCCCCTTACTTCAGGGATATGATAAGGCGCGAGATGAGCGCTTCGAAGCCGCGCAGGAACCAGTATCTCTATGAGGACGAGTACGCCGCCGACACCGTAAGGTGGAATCAGGATCCGCTGTACGGGTGGCTGAACAAGCATACGAAGGCCAACGGTGAAAAATACAATCTGGACCGCGACGGTCTGAAGATCTACGTCACCATCAATTCCAGGATGCAGAAATATGCCGAGGAGGCGGTAAGGGAGCAGCTCTCCCAGAATCTGCAGCCGGTGTTCAACAGGGAACTGAAACACCGCCGCCGTCCGCCGTATCCTAACGACATCGACACCTCCACATATAACACCATCATGAAGCAGGCCCGCAAGTGGAGCGAGAGATACCGCGTGGGCCGCAAGGAAGGGCTGTCCGAGAAGGAGATTCTCGACCAGTTCAGGAAGCCCGTCAAGATGCGTGTCTTCGCATGGAACGACAAGGGCTATGTGGACACGGTGATGACCCCGAACGACTCCATAAAGTACTGCAAGTCATTCCTCAGGGCGTCATTCATGGCGATAGAGCCGGGAACCGGCGAAGTCAGGGCTTATGTAGGCGGTCCGTCATACAAGTATTTCAAATACGACAATGTCCGTCAGGGAAAGCGCCAGGTGGGAAGTACCGTCAAGCCTTTCCTTTACACGCTGGCTATGCAGGAGGGCATGTCGCCCTGCGACAAGGTGGTCAATATGCCTCAGACCTTCAAGGTGAACGGGGAGACCTGGACGCCGCGAAGCACCGACCGTGCGGACTACATAGGCAAGACCGTGACCCTCAAGTGGGGACTCACCCACAGTTCGAACAATATATCAGCCTATCTTATGAAGCAGTTCGGGCCTGTGGCCATGGCCAGGATGATGCGCAAAATGGGCGTTACCAGTCATATAGACGAGGTTTATTCGCTCTGCGTGGGTCCTGCCGACCTGACGCTCTGCGAGATGGTGTCCGCTTTCAACACATTCCCGTCCAAGGGAGTGTATTCTTCGCCTCTCTTCGTCACCAGGATAGAGGACAGCGACGGCAATCTGCTTACCGAGTTCACGAACAGGAAGGTGGAGGCGATAAGCGACCGCACGGCCTATCTTATGGTGAACCTTATGGAAGGCGTCATCAATCACGGAACCGGCGTGCGTCTGAGGGGCAGATACAAGCTGACCGGACAGATCGCGGGCAAGACCGGTACGACCAACGACAACTCCGACGGCTGGTTCATAGGCTATACGCCGAAGATAACGGCCGGAATATGGGTCGGAGGCGAGGACAGAATGGTGCATTTCAAGGACCTGGCCCAGGGAAGCGGCTCCAATATGGCTCTTCCTGTGTGGGGTATCTTTATGCAGAAATGTCTGGCCGATCCTGAACTGGACATCAGCGAATATGATACGTTCGAGGCCCCTGCCGGGATGAATCTTGACCTGAGCTGTACCGGAGGCGACATAGAGACTGAAGACAACGCCGCGGAGTTTTTCGGAACCCAGCCGGACGAAGGGGAGGACTTTTTCAACTGAGATGTATTTCGAATATAACGGGATAAAGGTTTATTATGAGCAGAGTGGAGAGGGGTGGCCTCTGTTGCTTCTCCACGGGTGGGGGTGTACTCACGAAATTTTCTCTGCCTTTATGCCGGATTTCTGCGCCGGTCATCAGGTGACGGCCATTGACTTTCCGGGTTTCGGACTGTCGGAGGAGCCGCTGCAGGTGTGGGGCGTGGAGGAATACACGCAGATGCTCGAGGCTTTGTGCGCCCATCTGCAGATAGTTAAGCCAAGCATCGTGTGTCATTCCTTCGGGGGGCGGGTCGCGATTCTCTTCGCGTCACGCAACGCCGTGGACAGGATGATATTTGCAGACGCCGCCGGCATCAAACCGCGCAGGCCGCTGAAATACTACATAAAGGTATATTCGTACAAATTGGCCAAATGGTGGCTGCTGAAGGTCAGGCGCGACGAGGACAGGTACAGGGCACTCAGAGCCTCCCGCGGGTCTTCCGATTACAGGAACTCTTCCGACAGGATGAAGGCCATTCTGTCGCGGGTGGTGTCCGAGGATCTGAAAGGAGAGCTCGCGAAGATCCAGGCTCCGGTCCTGCTGTTCTGGGGGGAGAACGACACCGCCACACCGCTCAGGGACGCCAGGGTTATGGAGAAGATGATCCCCGATGCCGGCCTGGTGCTGGTGGAAGGCGGGTCGCACTTCTCGTTTCTGGATAATCCGGCCCTGTTCCGGTCCATGATTCAAACATTTCTGAAATAATGCATATCGGTATCAGAATAGCTCTTTACGCGGTCGCGGCGCTGCTGTATTTTATGCTCATATTCTATTATATGAACATGTTCCAGCAGAACTCGTACCGTCCGGAGAGGTTCCTGCGCTGGCTCAAGGCCAATCCCGCGCCGCATCCGTTCCGTCCGGCCAAGGTGAAATTCGTGTTCACCCGGAGGATGAAAAGGTTGTTTGCGGTGGAGGCGCTGCTGTTCGCATTGGCCTGCGTGGTATCCGTATGGGCGGCATTGGCCCTGGCGGTTCTAAGTCCGTTCGCGCTGCTGCTCTCGAACCTTATCGTCTCTCCGGTGGAAAAGGCCGTCACGCGGTGGTTCTACCGTGATGCACAAAAGCGCCTGCGCGCCCACAAGGATCTTATAATTATCGGCGTTACAGGAAGTTACGGTAAGACCAGCACGAAGAATTATCTTTACCGTGTGCTCAGCGAGAAGTACAATGTCCTGATGACCCCGGGCAATTTCAATACCACCATGGGCGTCGTGAGAACGATAAGGGAACACCTGGAGCCGTATCATCAGGTCTTCATCGTGGAGATGGGGGCCAAGCAGAGGGGCGACATCAGGCAGATCTGCGATCTGGTTCACCCGACCATTGGCATAGTTACCGCCGTGGGGCAGATGCATCTGGAGACCTTCGGCAGTTTTGAGAACATTCAGAAGACCAAGTTCGAACTTATAGAGTCGCTTCCGGCGGACGGTTACGGTGTGATAAACGCCGAGTCGCAGGGCATCGCATCCTATAAAGGGGTGCCGGAACACTGCAGGGTGGAGAGTTACGGAATCGACGCCCACCGCTGTTCGGCCAGGGCCTGCGATATAGAGTACAGCGCATCGGGGATGGAATTTGACCTGATCACCCGCAGCGGGAAGACCCATTATCAGACACATCTGCTGGGGGACAACAATGTCCTTAATCTCTGCGCCGCTCTGATGGTGGGAGAATATCTGGGAGTGAGCGAAGAGCAGAGGCAGAGGGCCGTTTCCAAGATTCAGCCGGTGGAGCACCGCCTGAGTATGTCGCGCAAGGGGGGACTGGTCGTGCTGGATGACGCATACAATTCGAATCCTGAAGGTGCGGCGATGGCTCTGTCCGTGCTTCATTCCATAAAGATTCCACAGGGGGCGAACCGGGTTGTGATCACTCCGGGATTCGTGGAGATGGGCCCGGCACAGGCGGACGCCTGCCGCAGGCTTGGCGCATTGGCAGCGAAAAGCTCGGACATTCTGGTGATAGTGAACAGGACGAACCGCGAGGCGATATTGGCAGGGGCGCGCGAAGCGGGGATGGGGGAAGAGAGGATAATCGTGGCGGATTCGCTCTCGCAGGCACTCGCGCTTGCAGGAAAGTATTTTACGGCAGGGTCGGTGGTTCTTTACGAGAACGATCTGCCGGATATGTTTGCATAGTAAAAGTAACAGAATATGAAAATCACAGTAGGAGTCCTTTTCGGAGGGCGTTCAGTTGAAAACGAGATTTCAGTCGTAACCGCATCGCAGGTTATGGAGTCGATGGACAGGGAGAAATACGAGATCGTTCCTATCTACATAGCCAAGACAGGAAAATGGTACACCGGCAAGGAACTGCTTGACCTTAAGCGATATAAGGATATGCCGTCACTTTTCAGGGACTGCACGGAGGTGTATTTCAAGTCCATCTACGGGGACAGGAACCTTTATTCGAACGGCGGATTTCTGGGCCGCGGGAAGGTGGTCGCCAGGATCGACACCATCCTTCCTACCCTGCACGGCACCAACTGCGAGGACGGAACGCTCCAGGGCGTGCTCGAGGTGATAGGCATTCCGTATGTCGGATGCAACACCTTCGCTTCTGCCAACGGCATGGACAAGATCTCGATGAAGCAGATCCTTCGCGACAGCGGCATCTCAGTGGTTGATTTCGTGTGGTTTACGGACAAGGAATGGGATCACAGCCATAAGGAGACCGTCGAGAAGATAGAGAAGAGCCTGGCATATCCGGTGATCGTGAAACCGGCCAATTCCGGCTCGAGCGTGGGCATCTCACCGGCGCACAATGAGCAGGAGCTGGTGGACGCCATAGACAATGCGGCCCAGTTCACTACCCGCATCATAGTCGAGAGGATGCTGTCCAACCTTAAGGAAGTGAACTGCTCCGTGATGGGCGACTACTATAACTGCAAGGCTTCCGAATGTGAGGTGCCTCTCCGCAGCGGCGAGATCCTCAGCTACTCCGACAAGTACCAGGGCGGCGGGGCCAAGGGCGCCAAGGGCGCGAAGTGCGGCGCGAAGATGTCCGCCGGGAGCGAACTCGGCAGCAAGGGTATGAGTTCGCTCAAGCGTGAACTTCCGGCCCGCATCCCTGCCGATGTGACGGCGCTCGTAAAGGATTATGCCATAAGGACTTTCAAGACGCTGGGTTGCGAAGGCCTCGCCAGGGTGGACCTGATGATAGACCAGGATGACAACCGCGTGTATGTCAACGAGATAAACACCATTCCGGGTTCGCTTTCGTCTTACCTGTGGGATTACACCGGAATACCTTTCGGCGAAGTGATCGACACCCTCATCGCCCGTTCTTTTGAAAGGGCCAGGGAGGAATCCTTCAAGGTCGTTGATTTCGGAGGAAACATCTTCGCTTCCGGAAAGTGATTCTGAACCGTTTCATAGAAAATACCGTGGCCTCTCTCGGCGAGCTGTATCCGCCCAGGGAGGCCCGCAATATTCTGACCATTCTCCTGTGTTCCAGATTCGGCTGGAAGCCGTGGGAACTGGCCCTGAGGGGCGGTGAGGACGTGGACTGTTCCGCCCTTGACGGAGATGTCGCGCGTCTGCTGCGAAGCGAACCCGTCCAGTACATTCTGGGGGAAAGCGAGTTCTACGGGAGGCGGTTCAAGGTCTCTCCTGCCGTTCTGATCCCCCGCCCCGAGACTGAGCTTCTGGTCGAAGCGGCCCTTTCCCTGCCAATCCCGCCTTCGGCTCGGGTGCTGGACCTGTGCACGGGAAGCGGAGCCATCGCATGGACGCTGTCCCTTGAGCGGCCTGACTGGAAAGTGACGGGCGTTGACATAAGTCCGGATGCGCTTTCTGTCGCCGGAGGCCAATTCGGCTCCGCCCTCCACCGGCCGGAATTCATCGAGGGCGACGCGCTGGACCCGGATTTTCTTTCGTCTCTCGGGAAGTTCGACCTGGTGGTCAGCAATCCGCCGTATATAATGGAAAAGGAAAAGCCTCTTATGCGTGCCAATGTGCTGGACTATGAGCCTTCCGTAGCGCTGTTTGTGAGTGATGACGATCCTCTGGTCTTTTACCGCGCGATAGCGTGCGGGTGCGGGTCGCTGCTTAAGGAAGGCGGGTACGTTATCGTGGAGTGCAATGAACTTCTCGCCGACAGAACGGCCGGAATCTTCGTCTCGCAGGGGCTCCGATCTGTAAAGTTTTTCAAAGACGTTGCAGGCAAACCGCGTTTTGTGAAGGGGCAACTTTAAAAAAGGCATCTGATTATCAGCCAGATAGCAATTAGCCGTGTAAAACCTTTTTTACACGGCTTTTTTTGCGTCACTTTGCAAAAACGAATTTTGTGATATGAAGACATTCAGAACTATGAACTACTTCAACGGGGCGGGTTTGTTGCTTTTGACCGTCCTTGTTTCCTGCAGCAAAACCGGGTCCCATACCGATTTCTTGCTAAACACGGATTCAGATAATGCTACAGAAACACTCAGTTTCGGCCTGAATCAGGTGGCCCGGGTTTTTGCTGCGCTTCCTATCGAAACTCAGCAGATGAATGAGGTATTCGATGCGGTAAGCTCATCAAGTACAAACGGTTATGATGAAGAATACACTATGGCGCAGCTTTTCGCCTCTCCGGGCAGCGGAGTGGGTGAGGAGGCTTCCGCCACAAAGGCGGGGCAGTATATAAGGCCACTGCGTGACCTGCTCACGGAATATGTGTCCGTAAATGCCGGCACCAAGGCCGCGCCTTTTTCGGCGGAGGAGTTCCTCTCCGAGCTGGAAGGGTCAGATATTCAGATATATTGGCCTTATTCCGAGGACTGGGACAAGGAGACCCTTCCGATAATCACTTTTGATCCCGGTTACGGGTCGAACTATAACTACGGGTACAGACTGCGGCGCAATTCGCGCGGGGATCTGGCCGTGGATTCGGTCTATGTGGACGAGGCCGTGGCTGAGAAGGCTCCGGTCTGGGTGATCAACCGTAACGGCGATTCGTTCGCCACGCCGCTGCCGCTGTTCGTGCCGGAAAGCGCATTGGCCTTAGAGCCGTCAGCGACCACCAAGGCGGCGAGCAGGGTGCTGAGGATGAAGAGTTTCACCATGCTGCGCAATTATGATTCCTGGTTTCAGGGCGGATCGGAGTTTTTCGTGAAATGCGGCAGCGTGAACGGGTTCAGCGCCTCCACGGAGGCCGAACTGAAGCTTTATTCTCCGAGCGTGACGGACTTTATGGTGGCGGTGAAGAGGAAGTACCTCAATGTGGAACGGGAGTACAACGCCATCATCATGACCAATTTCTCGAACCAGCTGGAGAATCTGGCCTTTCTGGTGACTGAGGATGACGGCGGGACCCAGACTTCGTGGAAATGTTCCGCTACAGTGAAGATAAAGTCGAAAAGTTACGGGTTCGACGTGGATATCCCTTACAAGGAGAATGACGACATAGTGTGGCGAGGGCAGCTTTCAGCCAATTTCTTTCAGAGCGAGGACATTGTGACCGGACGGTTCGGCGATGTGATCATAAAGTTTGAGCTGGAATAGTGAATATGTAATAAATTTATTACATTTGCGATGAGAAAAATATATCGTACGAAGTTTTTCGATGAGTTCTATGACGGGTTGTCTGAGTCAGGAAGGGAGAAGGTGGAATATGTTCTGTTCCTGTTGACCGAGATGAAGATCATTCATAGCAAGTTTGTTAAGAAATTGATAGATACGGAATTTTACGAGCTCAGGGTATCTGCTGACAATGAATATCGTATAATAGTTTTTCCGGTGAATGCTGATAATGTAATACAGGCGACGGAGGTTGTTCTACTTAACGGATTCATCAAGAAGTCAACGAAGGATTATAAAGGTCAAATCATAAGGGCCAGAAGCATAGTTAATTCTGTTTATGAAGGAGAAGAATAAAATAAATTTGCCAACGGTTGAGGATATGCTTCAAAAGAAGTATGGAGATAAGGGAGGTATGGAAAGGGATTCTTTTGAGGCCAGGGCCAGGGCGTGGTATTATAGTGAAATATTGAAAGAGGCCAGAAAAGCTTCTGGCCTGACTCAAAAACAGCTGGCGGACAAGATCGGGAAAGACCGCGAGTATGTTGCGTTGCTGGAAAGGGGCGAAACCGATATGCGGTTATCTACTTTTTTAATGATTTCCGAAGCTGTCGGCTTGAAGGTGATGCTGACGATATAAATCCGCACTATCTTTCCAGAACGTTGGTTCTGATCCAGAACTGGTTCTCGTTGAAACTGTCCCAGCGGACGAATTCCAGATACCAGTAATAGAAGCTACCCTTCGTCTCGAAATACCCCTTTCCTACGGATTTGGGCCCGATCTCGCTTGACGATTTCGCGTAGAAGTCGACGGACTGGTTCAGTCCTATCACTTTCGCGTCGGCAGAATATCCTTTGCTCTGAATGGTGAGGATGACGGTCTGCAGAGGCAGCATGCTGAGTCTGCACTTGGCCTTCAGTATGAATATCTGGGCCAGAGTCCAGCCTGTGCCGTCATAATAGTCGAGTATGTGCTTCACCTCGTCCGGGGTCAGCGACTTGTTGTAGCACTCCGTCTTGTTCGGCCCGTAGATGAAATCCATATCGTCGTCATACTCCATCCATTCGCGTGGGATTCTGCACCACGACGGATTCTTGTAAGTGGATGATCCCTGGAATGTGAAATTGACGGCGTCCATCACAAAGTGGGCTCCCGGAATCTGGCAGATGGCCTTGTCGTCGTGATGCTCCACAGGACGGTTCTTGATATATTCGGCGAGAAGGTTGAATTTCTCGATGTTCTTGTCGAGCATCGTCTTCTTGGAATCTTCGTCCATATCCGTTCTCAGCGTATAGTAGAGCTGGGTCAGATACAGGTTTTCGGCCGCCACCGCTATGTCGCCGGCGCGAAGAGCTTCCCTTACGGAATATCCTTCATTCTCCCAGGCGGTGGTGTTGTACGTGTAAAGGTCGTACATGTTGAAGATGTCCCTCTGCTCGATGACCGTATTGAGCAGGAAGTCGATGAAATTGAGCCCCTGAACATATACCGGGTTGCCTCCGACCGTGTGGGACGCCCAGTCGTTGATGATGGTGGCGACATCCTCTTCGGTTTTGGCGTTGCTCAGGCGCACATAGTATTCCTCGTTGTAGTTTGTGAGTTCGCTCACATATTTGCTGCGCTCGTTAAGTTTGGCTTCGTATGTCGTGTTCTTGTACAGAAGGGTCATCTGGTTGAGCTGGTCGGTGATGGCGTTCATCTTGTCCAGCAGGTCATCCAGAGTGGTGGTCTCGCCCGATGCCGGGAACAGCAGGTCCAGAAGGGCGCCTACGCCTTTGCCGTAGGCTGTGGTGCCAGCGGTTTTGACGGCCCATTCGAGAAACTCCATCCAGTTGAAATCGAAGGCGTTAAGGGCGCCTGAATCCAATGCCAGAAGATGTGTATCCGGACCGCTGAATATTACCTCTTCCGGAAGCAGGCTTTCTGTCGGTTCCTTTGCCTGATAACGGTTCAGACCGTCTTCCGTAAGCCGGTAAATGACTTTGTGGTCTTCCGGGCCAAGTATAAGGCTGTCCCTGCGGGCCAATTTCATCTGACTGCCGTCAACTGTGACTTCGAATTCGGTGCAGCCGTTGTTTCTGCTGACAACGTCAATGGGCGAAGACTGTCTCCTCACGGCATTGTATCCATCGTCGAGTGTGTAGTCAAAATCTATGAATTCCGCCGTGTTTCCCTCGATGCTGAGAACCCTGAGCGAGGTGCCGTCTTCAGTTATGGTCATAGGGCCTTCCCATACTCCGTCCAGAGACACCGGAGTGTCGTGGGATTCGTGTTTGCAGGCGGTGAACGCTGATGCCAATATCAGCAGGGAAAGCTGGATAAGTCTGTTAGTTTTCATTTTACAAGTTGTTTTACAGATGGAGGTACCTGGACTTCCGGGGCGCAAAGGTATATATTTTCACTGAATCTGCAAATAGGGGCAAAAAATGCCAACTGCGTGAATGAAAATGGTTCTCTATCTGGTAGAAGCTTCCTGTCCGGGTGATCAGTCTGAATTCAAGGAGTTTTTTTGCGGCCGCCTGGACGGAACTTGCAGAAGCGAGTTTGTGTTTTTTTATGAAGGCGGCGGATGTGATAGAGTTCACTTCTCCCTCCGTGGCGATGGCATACAGGAGTTCTTTTTGCCTTTCGGTAATTGTGGAGAGTCTTTCGCGGAATGTAGTGTCGTAGCTTTCCAGAATTGAGAGCAGGGCCGTATTGACGGTGTCAGATGTACACGTCTGCTTTTCTGCAGTGTCGGTGAAGGCTTCGTTAAATGCCTTTTGTATATAGAAGGTATGCCCGGAGAAGAAGTCGTAGACTTTCTCTGCGCAGCTGTCGGCGATATTCTTATTGAATTTCCTGAAGATAATTATTCAAAATAAATTATTCAAGTTAAATAATTCAATATGAATAATTCTGTGATTTGCAAAGTGAATTATGCGAGATTTGCGCAGCGGCGGAGCCGCTTTGCATTTCTCTGGCCTCCCGGCGGGTCCGGGCACAATACTTTGCTCAAACAGCTGATACGGGCTGGCGCCCGGCGTTGTTTATACGCACACCCTTATGTAAGCAAGCTTCCACCGGGTGCGCATATAAACAACGATGCCGCACGTAACCGTGCGGCATCAGCTATTTGAGCAAAGTATTGTGCGGAGAGGACGAGATTCGAACTCGTGGTACGGAATGACCCGTACGTCGGTTTAGCAAACCGGTGGTTTCAGCCACTCACCCACCTCTCCAAACCCGAAATGGACTGCAAATATAATCAAACTTTTTGAATAAAAACCATATTTGCCGGCGGGCGGGAGAAACATCCGTAAGATTCTTCGTATTTTTGCGCTATGGGAAAGCGTGTTGCCATAATAGGAGGCGGTGCCGCAGGATGTTTCTGCGCGGTAGAGCTGAAGCGTCAGGCTCCTGACGCGGAAGTGACCGTGATGGAGGCGCAGCCGCGGCTGATGGCCAAGCTCTCCATAACCGGCGGAGGCAGATGCAATCTTACCAACACCTTTGCCGATGTGACTAATCTGAAAGACGTATATCCGCGCGGGGAAAAGCTTGTCCGTCAGGCGTTTCGCGTCTTTTCTCCCCGGGACACCGTACAGTGGTGGGAACGGGAAGGCGTGAGGCTGGTCGTGGAAGACGGCGGCAGGGTGTTCCCCCGAAGCGGAAAGGCGAGCCAGATCGTGGACAGACTGGCCGCCCTGATAAGGGAACTTGGAGTGAAGGTGGAATGCCGGAGCCGCGTGCAGAGCGTGAAGGCTTTGCTGGAAGACTACGACTGCGTGGTGGTAACGACAGGCGGAGGTACGCTTTCCGTTCTGGAGGGTCTGCCGGAGGTGAAGACGGAGAAGACCGTTCCTTCGCTGTTCACGTTCAGGATAGACGATCCCGCGCTCAAGTCTCTGATGGGCACGGTGGTGGAGGGAGTGATGATGTCATTGGCCTCCACGAAGCTGCACTCCAGAGGCGATCTTCTTATAACGGACTGGGGTGTGAGCGGCCCCGCGACCCTCAAACTCTCCTCCTATGCCGCGCGTTATCTGGACGGGTGCGGGTACAGGGCTGATCTGATAGTCAATTATTTAAGCCGGAACGAGGAACAGGTGCGGGCGGAACTTGACCGCCTGGCCCGGGAGAATCCGCAGAAATTCATCATAAATACCCCGGCGGGGGCGCTGTCGGCGCGCCTGTGGGAATATCTGGTGGGAAAGGCGGCGCTTCGGCGCGACCAGAGATGGGCCGAGCTGGGCAGCAAGGGTCTTAACCGGTTGGCAGCCATACTGACGGCGGACAGTTTCCGGATAACGGGCAGATGCCGGTTCAAGGACGAGTTCGTCACGGCAGGCGGGGTGAGCGCATCGGAGGTGAATGCGTCCACGCTGGAAAGCAGGCATTGTCCGGGGCTTTATTTTGCCGGTGAAGTGCTTGACATAGACGCCGTTACGGGAGGATTCAACCTTCAGGCGGCCTGGGCCACCGCAGCGGTGGTGGCCCGTGCTATTGCCAATAGCCGTACTTCTTGCTGAAGGCGGCCAGCAGTATGATGCACAGTATCAGAGAGAGCGCTTCCGCGATGATGACCGAGTACCAGATGGCCATCGCGCCGAAAATGGCCGGGAGTACGAACACGCAGCCCAGCTCGAACACTATCGAACGTGTGAATGCCGACACGGCCGAGATCACGCCGTTGCCAAGTCCGGTGAACCAGGCGGAGGTGAACATATTGAGCCCCGATATGAGGAAACTCATGAAATAGATCTTTCCCGCCATCGCGGTGAGTTCCACGGTCCGGGTGTCGTAGCCTATGAAAAGTTTGGCCGCGGGGGTGATGAACAGGTGCGAAAGGATGACCTGAATGACGCCTATCCCCAGCAGCATTTTGAAGCTCTTCGAGAGCAGGCTCCGGAGCTCGGCGTTGTTCCCGGCGCCGTAATTGTAGCCCACGACAGGGGCGACGGTAAGGTTGTATCCCATAAAGATGGCCACGAAGATGTAGCCGATGTACATCAGCACTGAATATGCCACCACGCCGCTTTCCCCGTAGAACTTGAGCAGCTGGAGATTATAGCACATGCTCACCAGACTGAAGGCGATGTTTCCTATGTATTCGGAGCTGCCGTTGGTGCAGGTGTTCACGATTACGCGCCTTTCGAACTTGACCGAGGTGAGGCGCAGCTGGTCTTCCCTCCTGCGGAAGCGGAAATACCACAACGGAACGAATCCGCCTATGCAGCAGCCGATTATGGAAGCCGCCGCCGCTCCTGCCAATCCCCACCTGAACACGAGGATGAACAGCGCGTCCAGGGCCATGTTCGCCACTCCGCAGGCGATGGACAGAATCGTGCCGAGCTCTGGCTTCTCCGCCGTCATAAAGAATGGCTGGAAGGCGCTCTGCAGCATGAATGCCGGCATTCCGACCGCGAAAAACCGTCCGTACAGCGTGGCCGAAGCGATCAGCCCCTCCTCCTGTGCACCCAGCAGAGCCACTATGTCCGGCATGAAGATGTAGAGCGGAATTCCGAAGACGACGGCCAGTATGGCGGTGAACGCTATGAGCGTGGTGAACGCCTGACAGGCCTTTTCCATATTGTTCTGCCCGATCAGGATGGACACTATGGCAGTACCGCCCGTACCTATCATTATGCCAAGCGATCCGACCACCATAATGGCCGGCCAGACCAGATTCAGCCCGGCAAACGGGGTCGAGCCCACGAAATTGGACACAAACAGCCCGTCCACTATACTGTAAAGGCTTCCGATGATCACCATTGCCATACTTGGCAGGGCGGATACCAGAAGTCTTCTGCAGGTGTAATGACCTGACAAGGTTACCTTCATAACATTACCTCGAATTAGGGATGCGAAGTTAGTTAATTTTACATAACTTTGCCTTATGTTGAACAAGGAAACATATATCAATCGCCGCCGCGAGCTGCTCAGACGCCTCGGCGGAGAAAGCGGGGTGGCAGTGTTCGTCGGAAATGTGGACAGCGCCGCCCAGTACAGGGACAACTGCTACAAATGGAGACAGGACAGCACCTGGCTCTATCTTTTCGGAATAGACGAGCCGCATCTGGCTGCCGTGATCGATCTCGAAGACGGACAGACCACCCTTTTCGGGGACGACTGCGACATAGACGACATAATCTGGAACGGGCCGACCCCTTCGGTGCGCGAATATGCCGACCTCGCGGGAATTGAGAAGACGGCACCTTACGCCGATCTGGCCAAGGCCGTCGCGGGCCGCAAGGTACATTTTGTTCCGGCTTCGCGCGAATACAACGCTCTCGTGATATCCTCTCTTACCGGTTTCAAGCCGGAGCAGTGCTTCAGCCAGGGCAAGAAGGGCTGCCCGGCCGCATCCCGGCCCCTCGTGGAGGCCCTCGTGCAGATGCGTCTGGTCAAGGAACCTTGCGAGATAGAACTCATCGACCGCGCCTGCGTGCTCGGACAGACGATGCACACCATCGCCAGGAACGCTGTCCACATCGGCATCGTCGAGCAGGATATCGTGGGCCAGATGGAGGGCTATTCCCTGTCCAGCGGATGGGGAGTCAGCTTCGCCACCATCCTCACCCAGCACGGCGAGGTGTTCCACTGCCACAGCCACGCGCAGAAGATAGAACCGGGCAAGCTGCTGGTCATCGACGCCGGAGTGGAGAGCAACGAGCACTACGCTTCGGACTTCACCCGCACCTATCCTACCGGCGGCCGGTTCACGACCCGCCAGAAGGAGGTCTATCAGATAATATATGAATGCAACGAACTGGCGTTCAGCCTTACGCAACCTGGTGTCACCTACCTGTCCGTGCACAACGCCGTGTGCGAGCATATGCTCTCGCGACTGAAAGACCTTGGCCTGGTGCTTGGCGATCCTGCAGAGATGGTGGCCAAGGGCTACGCCGGTCTGTTCCTGCCTCACGGACTGGGACATAATATGGGTCTGGACGTGCACGATATGGAGGATTACGGCGAGGATCTGGTCGGCTACGATCCGGGTCAGACCCGAAGCCCGTTCCTCGGGCTCGGCAGTCTTCGTATGGCCCGCAGCCTGAAACCGGGCAATGTCATCACCGACGAGCCGGGCATCTACTTCATCCCGGCGCTCATCGAAAAGTGGAAGGGAGAGGGCATTGGCCTGAAGGAGATCAATTACGGTAAACTGCAGGAATATTACGATTTCGGAGGCATACGTCTCGAGGACGACGTGCTGGTAACGGAAGACGGAGCGAGAAGACTTGGCGGACAGCGTCTTCCGGCTTCTGTGGAAGAGATTGAAAACGCGATGAAAAACAATTAGTTATGGGACTTTTGGATGGTAAGGTGGCCCTTGTGACCGGAGGGTCCAGAGGCATTGGCAGGGCGATCGCGCTGCGTTTTGCGCAGGAAGGCGCCGATGTTGCGTTCACATATCTTTCCAATGCAGCTGCTGCGCAGAAGACCGCGGAGGAATTGGCCGGATACGGGCACAAGGTCCAGGCCTATGCTTCCGATGCGTCTGATTTCGAGGCCGCGCACGAGCTGGTGAAAAAGGTCCAGCAGGATTTCGGGCGCATAGACATACTTGTGAACAATGCCGGCATCACCCGCGACACGCTGCTTCTGCGTATGGACGAGGCGCAGTGGGACGCCGTGATAAACGGAAATCTGAAATCCGCATTCAATTTCACCCACGCAGTGGTTCCGGTTATGGCCCGCCAGAGGGGCGGAAGCATCATTTCGCTCTCGTCAGTGGTCGGAATTGCCGGTAATGCGGGCCAATGCAACTATGCCGCCTCGAAGGCAGGCATCATCGCGCTCAGCACCTCCGTTGCGAAGGAAATGGGCTCGCGCGGCATCAGGAGCAACTGCATCGCCCCGGGTTTTATCGACACCGATATGACTTCATCCCTTCCGGAGGAACTGCGCAGTCAGTGGGCCGCGAGCATCCCTCTTCGAAGGGCCGGAAAGCCGGAGGAAGTGGCTTCCGTGGCGCTTTTCCTGGCCAGTGACCTGTCTTCCTATGTGACGGGTCAGGTAATTCACTGCTGCGGAGGAATGTCTTATTAGAATATGGACTCGCGCCTGCTTAAACTGAACTTCAATTCCGCTTTCGACCTGATTCTTCCGCGCACCTGCATCGTGTGCGGGAGGACTTTGTCGCCTGGCGAAAAGCACATCTGTCTGGTCTGCGATATGGATTTTCCCTATACGCACTTCGAGCTTTGCCTTCACAACAGGATGGCCGATTACTATAACGAGCGTCTGTCCGAGAAGCTGCCCGAAGAATACATCCCGTACCAGCGGGCCATCGCGCTTATGTCGTACCGCGCTGACAGTCAGTACTCCAGGATCCCCTGGTCGCTTAAGTACGGATCGGACACCGCCGCTGGGCGGTATTTTTCGCGAAGGCTGGCGGAGAAAATAAGGCTCGCTCCCTGGCTGGACGACGTGGACCTGATAGTGCCAGTCCCCCTTCATCCGCGAAGGCGCTGGAAGAGGGGATACAATCAGGCCGAGGTGATAGCCCGCGAACTGGGCCGGGTCCTGGGCGTCAGGGTGGAGGCGCATCTGCTGGAGAAGTCCCGTTACACGAAAAGCCAGGTCAGTATGACCACGGCGCAGCGCGGGCGGAACATCAGCGGGTCATTCCGCCTAAGGGCATCACGTCTGCGCGCACTGAAGGGCGCGGGGCACATTCTGCTGGTGGATGACGTGTTTACCACGGGCGCGACCCTGAGCGAATGCCATAAAACAATTCGAACCGCCCTGGATGGGACGGTTCGTATAAGTGTCGCTACACTGGCGTGTGTGGAGTAGGCTCTTACTCGTTAGGATTGGCCTGCTCGACAGGAGCTGTAGGGAAAGCCGGCTGCTCCACTACGTTCTCGATCTTGTCAGTGATGTTGATCTCTGTGGACTTGGTGTTGGTGGTGAATGAAGCGATGACAGAAACTACAGCGATGAAACATACAAGACCCCAAGTGATCTTCTCAAGGATATCTGCAGTCTGGCGCACACCGAATGTCTGGTTGCCAGCCACGAAATTGCTGGCCATACCGTCACCTTTACCATTCTGAAGCAATACCACCAGAATAAGCAGGAGGCTTGCGATAATGATAAGCACGACGAGTGTTGTGAATAATGCGTTCATATTTATTTATCTATTTTTTCGATAAGGGATGCAAAGTAAACACTTTTTTCTGGTATTCGCAAACTAAGTTTTGAATAAATCTCCTTGGCCTTGTCGGGATAACCCTGTTCCAGATAGACTTTTGCCAATTCCTCGGTGCAGAAGTCGGTCGAGTCCGTGCTCTCCACATAAGCCTTCGCCGTGGTGCTTTCCTCTATCGCCCTGGTGATGAAGGACGAGAAGATGTTGTCCTCCTCGCGCTTCGCCTGTGCGTACTGCTCCGCGCTGAAATAATCCCCTCCGATGACGTAAACCTGTTTCGCGGAGCTCTTCCGCGGTGCCGCTGCGGGTGCTTTCGGACTTTCGGCTTCGGCGCCGCTCTGCATTATCTCATAGATTTTCCGCCTGCATGGTGCGTAGAGTGCCTGCCCGGCGTACTTTTCCTCGCTCCATCTGTCCCTGCCCATAGCCGCCATCCTGCGGCACAGCTCTATACGGGCCAATGCGAACCAGGGGTAGATGCTGATTATCCCGGACAGTTCCTCGAGGTTGAGTGTCCTGAGGTCTATGGTTTCAGAATTCCTTACCATTGGGCAACGCTGGCGTTAAATATGTCGTCCACGAGCTTTTCTATGATTTCGGTCACCAGAGTGGACTCCACGGCGTCCAGGGAGTTGGTGGAATCGTAGTCCGAATATGCCGAGAAGCTCTTGTTCGTGAAATCGTCTTCAGGGTGTTTCCTGTTCGCGAAGGATACCTTCACGGTCACCGTAAGTCTGTTCTGTGAGGCCACGTCACCCGCGGTGATGGCCGTCGCCTTCACGTCATATCCAGTAATCTCGCCCGTGATCTCCAGGTCGCCGTCCATATCCACCTGCTCCAGGCTGGTCATCTTGCGGAACTGGTTCCTGAGTTCCTCGGTGAGGTCGTTGCTCAGGGTCGGATTGACCTTCAGGGCCTTGTAGTCGAAGTAGTTGATGGTCACGGTCTTCACGTCGCTCTGTATGGAAGTTCCCGAGAAGGAATAGATTCCGCACGAAACGGCGCAGATCGCCACGGCCAATATGCAGAGCAGTCTTTTCATTTCTTCTTCTGTTTGTCGAGCCAGCGGTAAAGGGTTCTTTCCGATATGCCAAGTTCGGCTGCCGCCGGTTTCACCTTGCCGTCGTAGCGGGTGAGAACCTGTGCGTAGATTTCGTCCGTGCTCTGCCTGAGGGTGCGTGCGGATACCGGAGCGGCGGAACTTTCCTGCCATTCCGCGTCGTCCGCGTCTTCAATGGCGCCCTGCGTTTTCGGCGCGGGGCTGACCGGAAGTTCGGCAGTCTTTTCCCTCTGAACGTCGCCCGTCAGAACCAGTTTCTTGAGGTCTTCCACTTCCTGCTTGAGGTCCAGAAAGGCCTTGATTATGACTTTCAGCTCGTTCTCGTTCATCCTGGCGGACGACTCCGTGCCGTTTCCGGTGGTGGAAGGCAGCAGGTTGTCGAGCTCCTGCGGGAGGTGCGCCCTGATGCAGGCCTCGTCCAGTTCCACACGGTCGTCAGACGAAGTGATTGGCCTGGATTCCAGAAGGGTGAGAGCTTCCGTGAAGTTCTTCAGCTGGCGGATGTTGCCCGGCCAGCGGTAGTTCTTGAGCGCCGCTATGCCCTCGTGGGTGAGCGAAATCTTGCACAGTCCGCTCTTCTGTGAGTAGTCCGAAGTGAATTTTCTGAACAGAAGGTAGATGTCGTCCTTTCTTTCGCGCAGAGGCGGCATCTTTATCTGTATGGCGTTCAGGCGGTAGTAGAGGTCCTCCCTGAATTTGCCCGTGTCCACAGCGTGTGAGAGGTTCTCGTTGGTGGCGCAGATGACGCGCACATTGCATTTTTCCACCTTCGAAGAGCCCACTTTCATATATTCTCCGTCCTGGAGGACTCTCAGAAGCAGGGCCTGCGTGTCTTTCGGAAGCTCCGCCACCTCGTCCAGGAAGAGTGTTCCGCCGTCAGCCTCCTCGAAATAGCCTTTCCTGGTGGCTATGGCGCCCGTGAAAGAGCCTTTTTCGTGTCCGAAGAGTTCCGCGTTGATGGTCCCCGACGGTATCGCGCCGCAGTTCACGGCCAGGTACGGAGCTGTCTTGCGGCGGGAATTGTCGTGGATTATATGCGAGATGACATCCTTGCCCACACCGCTTTCGCCTGTGACGAGCACGGCCAGATCACTCGGCGCCACCACCACTGCCGTCTCCAGCGCGCGGTTGAGGTCGGGGTTGTTACCTATGATGTCGTAACGGTTTTTTATGCGTTGTAATTCCTGACTGTCCATAATCGGGTCCATTGAAGACACATTTGGCAAAGTTAATTAAAAATAATTTATCTTTGCGGCGCCGGAACAATATTAACGCGTATGAAAAGAAACATATTGACAGTGGTCCTCGTGTCCACTATTCTTGCAGGCTGCGCCACGCCGCAGTCCCAGATGAAAAGGAATGCCAGCGAGATTGGGGTAACCTCCGACCCTGAGGTCCTGGTCGTAACTAACGGAAAGATAGAGACCAATGTCACCCTGTCCTTCCCCGAAGGCTATTTTGACGACAGGACGATGATGGTGCTGACCCCGGTCATTGTGTACGGAGACTCCCAGCAGAGGACCGGAAAGCCGTTCATCTACCAGGGCGAGAAGATAATGGCCAATTATAAAGTGGTCCCGAAGAAGGGTATCTTCCACCACGAACTCCTCTCCTTCGATTTCGTTCCGGGGATGGAGAAATGCCGTCTGGAACTCCGCTGCACGGTCATCTACGGGGACAGGAAGACCGTCCTCGCGCCTATAAAGGTGGCTGACGGATGCAACGCCACATACCGCCTGGTTCAGGTCAGCGGCGAATACACCTACAAGCCTGACGGATTCGAAAGGGTGACCACCCACAGCACGGAGACCAGCATCCTGTTCGACGTCAATTCCTCGACCGTGAAGAACAACGCGGCGAACCGCAACGCCGTATCCGTCTACAAATCATATCTTTCCGATATCAAGGACGATGAGAGGTACAAGATAACCGGCACCGAGATAGTGGCTTACGCTTCCCCGGAGGGCGGCCAGGAATACAACGCCGCACTTTCCGACAGACGCGCCACTTCTGCAGTGGACGCCTGGGAGGATATGTCCAAGGGCACTCCTGCGGACACGATGTCAGTGCGCAGCATAGGTCAGGACTGGGAGGGCTTCAAGGAGGCTCTCGAGAATTCCGACATCGAAGAGAAGGACCTGATTCTCAGGGTTCTGTCCATGTATTCCGATCCGGCGGTGCGCGAATCCGAGATGAAAAATCTCTCCTTTATATATGAGGAGCTCAAGACCGAGGTGTTCCCGTCGCTCCGCCGTGCGACATTCGTCGTGAACGCCGAGCACACCGGATATTCCGACGCCGAGCTTCTGGAACTGGCAGACAAGCATCTGTCCCTGCTCAGCGAGCCGGAGGTGCTGCATCTGGCGGGCATAGTCGACGACCTTGGCCTGAAGAAATTCTATTACAGGTATGCGTCACAGCGATTCCTGTCGCAGGCCGGATATTTCAATCTCGCGATGATCGCGCTCGACGAGAACAAGAACGACGTGGCGCTCACCTATCTGGATCAGATCGACGAGGATGACGACGTGCTCAACGCCCGCGGCGTGATCGAGCTCCGCAAGGGGAATTACGACCAGGCCAGGACCCTCTTCCTGCGCTCGCAGACCGCCGATGCGAAGAAGAATCTCGGCACTCTGCTCATACTTTCGGGCCAGTACGCCGAGGCGTCACAGCAGCTCGCGGGCAGCGGCAGCGGCAATGAAGTATTGGCATACATCCTTGACGGACAGATAGATGAGGCTGTGAAGAATGCCAATTGCGACACGCCTCGCGACGCATACATCGCCGCCATAGCCTACGCACGCGCCGGACAGGCCGACAAGGCCCGCGAAGCCCTCTCCAAGGCATCTGTGGACCCGGATTACGCTGAAAAAAGCGAAAAAGACGTGGAGTTCGTGGATATTAAATAGGAAATACAAAAATATTGCTTATATTTGCAGCCCCAAATTTTCGGGGTAAATCAATTTTATTAACAACATTTTATGCCAACAATTCAACAATTAGTTCGCAAAGGACGCGAGGTTATCGAGATCAAATCGAAGTCTCGTGCGTTGGATGCTTGTCCTCAGAAGCGTGGCGTTTGCGTGCGTGTGTATACAACCACACCGAAGAAGCCTAACTCAGCTATGCGTAAGGTTGCACGTGTACGTCTTTCTAACGCCAAAGAGGTCAACGCCTACATCCCTGGCGAGGGTCACAACCTTCAGGAGCACTCTATCGTACTTGTACGTGGCGGCCGTGTGAAGGACCTTCCAGGTGTACGTTACCACATCCTTAGAGGCGCTTTGGATACGGCAGGTGTAGAGGGTAGGACCCAGTCCCGCTCACTCTACGGTGCCAAGAGACCGAAGAAGTAGTCTGAAGGATGGTTTTTAATCTTTAATTTTTAAACAAAATGAGAAAATCGAAGCCTAAAAAGAGGATTCTACTTCCTGATCCTAAGTTTCACGATGTCGAGGTGACCCGTTTCGTGAACAATCTTATGTTGCAGGGGAAGAAGAGTATCGCGTATTCTATTTTTTACGATGCCATCGATATGGTAGGCGAGAAGATGAAAGATTCTGACAAGGCTCCTCTAGATATTTGGAGGAAGGCGCTCGAGAACGTAACCCCTCAGATCGAGGTGAAGTCACGTCGTATCGGCGGTGCCAACTTCCAGGTGCCTACTGAGTTGCGTCCTGAGAGAAAGGTGTCACTTTCGATGAAGAACCTTATCGTTTTCGCCCGCAAGCGTTCAGGCCACTCAATGGCAGAAAAATTGTGCGCTGAGATTGTTGCAGCCTACAACAACGAAGGTGGTGCATACAAGCGTAAAGAGGATATGCACAAGATGGCAGAAGCCAACAAGGCATTTGCACACTTCCGTTTTTAATTCAGTTACAAGTTTAAGTATCAATGGCTAAAAGAGATCTTAAGTTCACAAGAAACATCGGCATCATGGCTCACATCGATGCCGGCAAGACCACCACTTCAGAGCGTATCCTCTATTATACGGGAAAAACTCACAAGATCGGTGAAGTTCACGACGGCGGTGCTACCATGGACTGGATGGTTCAGGAGCAGGAGAGAGGTATTACCATTACTTCTGCCGCTACCACAGCCTTCTGGCACTACAACGGAGAGACCTATCAGATCAACCTGATCGACACTCCGGGCCACGTTGACTTTACTGTCGAGGTGGAACGTTCACTTCGTGTGCTCGACGGAACTGTCGCTACATTCTGCGCAGTTGGCCGTGTACAGCCTCAGTCCGAGACCGTTTGGCGTCAGGCTGACAAGTACGGAGTTCCGAAGATCGCCTACATCAACAAAATGGACCGTGTAGGTGCCGACTTCCTCGCAGTAGTTGAAGAGATCAAGACCAAACTTGGAGCTACAGCAGTTCCTATCTGTCTTCCGATCGGATCGGAAGATAAATTCCAGGGAATTGTAGACCTTATCGACAGGAAGGCCATTTATTACAATTCTACAGAAGAACTTGTAAACTATGAAGTCAAGGATGTCCCTGCCGATATGGCGGACGAGGTAGCCATCTGGCGAGACAAACTCGTGGAGAGCGCTGCCGAGTGTGACGACGCCCTTATGGAGAAGTATTTCGAGGATCCTGATTCCCTCACCAAGGAAGAAATCATCGCTGCCCTGCGCAAGGGTACGATCGAGATGCAGATAGTTCCTGCATGCTGCGGTTCTTCCTTCAAGAACAAGGGTGTGCAGTTCCTCCTCGACGCTGTAATGCGTTACCTTCCTTCTCCTCTCGACAAGGGTGCTGTCAAGGGAACCAATCCTGACACCGGAGCTGAAGAAGAGCGCAAGCCTTCTGCATCTGAGCCGTTCTGCGGACTTGTGTTCAAGATCGCAACCGACCCGTTCGTGGGCCGTCTTGCTTTCCTGCGCGCATATTCAGGAAGACTTGATGCCGGTTCTTACGTGCTTAACGTAAGGTCAGGAAAGAAGGAGAGAGTCGCACGTCTGTATCAGATGCACTCAAATCACCAGAACCCTATCGAATTCGTGGAGGCCGGTGATATCTGTGCTGCCGTAGGTTTCAAGGACCTGAGGACCGGCGACACCATCTGTGTGGAAAACGCTCCTATCACGCTTGAGTCCATGGAATTCCCTGATCCGGTTATCGGAATCGCAGTGGAGCCTAAGACCCAGGGAGATCTTGACAAGCTCGGACTTGCACTTGCAAAACTTGCTGAGGAGGACCCTACCTTCCAGGTAAAGGCTGACCACGAAACCGGCCAGACCGTCATCTCTGGTATGGGTGAGCTTCACCTTGACATCATCGTCGACCGTCTCCGCCGTGAGTTCGGTGTCGAGATCAACCAGGGCGCACCTCAGGTTAATTACAAGGAGGCCATTACCGCCACCACCACTCATCGCGAGGTATTCAAGAAGCAGACAGGTGGACGTGGTAAATTCGCCGACATTATCGTTGAAATCGGACCTGCAGACGCAGGTGTTACCGGACTTCAGTTCGACAACCAGGTCAAGGGCGGTAACGTTCCTAAGGAATTCATCCCTTGCGTAGAGAAGGGCTTCAAGTCAGCAATGGCCAACGGTGTCCTTGCCGGCTATGAGGTTCAGTCTCTGAAGGTTACCCTGCTCGATGGTTCATTCCATCCTGTGGACTCTGACCAGCTGTCATTCGAACTTGCGGCACGTATGGCATTCCGCCACGCCTGCCCTAAGTGCAAACCGGTGATCCTTGAGCCTATAATGAACCTCGAGGTTGTTACCCCTGAGGATTATATGGGTGATATCGTGGGTGACCTCAACCGTCGCCGCGGACAGATCGTCGCCATGGACTCAACTGCCAACGGCGCACGTATCATCAAGGCATTCGTCCCGCTTGCAGAACAGTTCGGTTATGTAACAGTTCTCCGTACCCTTTCTTCAGGCCGTGCGACCAGCACAATGTCGTTCGACCATTATTCAGAGGTACCTGCGGCTATGGCCAAGGATATCGTTGAGAAGAGCGGATACAAACTGTCCGATGAAGATGAGTAAAAGTTAAAAATTGTTAATTATGAGCCAAAAAATCAGAATTAAACTCAAATCATTCGATCATATGCTTGTTGACAAGTCAACATCCAAGATCGTTGAGACAGTGAAGTCTACCGGCGCAGCAGTGAACGGACCAATTCCGCTTCCTACGAACAAGAAGATCTTCACCGTCAACCGCTCAACCTTCGTTAACAAGAAGAGCCGTGAGCAGTTTGAGCTCGATACATATTGCAGACTTCTCGATATCGAAAACAGCAACGCGAAGACCGTTGATGCTCTTATGAGACTCGAGCTTCCTGCAGGTGTGGATGTAGAGATCAAAGTTTGATAAAAAATAAAAGAGTTAGTATATTTGCACCCGTAAGAGGTGCAAATATCGCTCTTTTACGGTCCCTTAGCTCAGTTGGTTAGAGCATCTGACTCATAATCAGGGGGTCGTAGGATCATGCCCTACAGGGACCACGAAAAAAGCCGGCTCGCTAGCGAGCCGGCTTTTCTGTTGTTTGCCGAGGATTACAGAATCTCGATCTGACGGGTTGCAGGTTTCTGTTCAGCCTCTTCCTTCTTGGGAAGGACAATGTTCAGGACACCGTTTTCCATCTTCGCGTTGATGTTTTCCTCTTTGACATCCTCCGGAAGGACAAAGCTCTGTGAATAGGATGCGTAAGAGAATTCGCGACGCAGCCAGGTGCGTTTGTCGTCATCCTTCTTTTCTTCCTTCTGCTTCTTTTCGAGGTTGATTACAAGCTCGTTGTTGTCGTTGATGCTGATCTTGAAATCATCCTTGGTCATACCTGGGGCGGCGATCTGGATATCGTATTGTTTGTCGTTTTCGATAATGTTTACTGCAGGAGTAGCGAACTGTCTGCTTACAGGAACACCCATAAATTCATCACCGAAAAAGTCATCAAAGATTGAAGGTAACCAAGAACTGTTCTCGTTGTTTCTTCTTGAATTTCTAATTACTGGTAACATATTATAAATCTCCTTTTGTTTTAAATTTAACTTCTGTTTCTCCTGCTTTCTTTCGCAGGTTCGACATACTGTAAGGCAACTCACGTACCAGTGACATTTTGTCAGTGATGAAATTATTGTTCTTTTTTACAGGGCGCGGAACTGTGTCTTAAGCCAAAGGCAGAATATTGGATCCTGAATGTAGATTTTCCGGCCTTCGACATCTATCAAGTCCTTTTTCCTTAGTGCCTCCTTGAGAATCCGTATGTTGCCGGAAGATCCCAGATTGTATTTTTCGAGTGTGGCGGCAGAAGAAAACTGTGTCGCTCCGTCCGCAACGGCACACAGATAATTGCGCTGCTTGTCGGTAAGGCTGTCCATGATGTTTATGAACTGCAGATTCAATGAATCGAGAACACTTTCCAGCGCGGCATTGACGATGTCTTTCGTGCAGACATCCGATGTGCGCAGCCAGCAGGCCTGTGCCAGCTGCTGGACATAATAGGAGTGGTTGTCAACCTGCCCGGCCAGATATTCTGCGACCTCCGGGCTGATTGACTTTCCTGTCTGGGCGAAGCGGCTGACTATATATGTACCCCAGTCGGCAGTTGAAATCTTGGGAAGGAACATAATGTCCCCGAAACGGTAGAAAGGCATATTGTATTCTCCGAAAATCTTGAGCATCATATGTTTCTTACTGCCGTAAAGGATATAAGCGACATCTTTCTGTTCCTGCCAATGGCTTCGCAAGATTTTCTGGAAGCGAAGCGAGTTCTCAAACTCGCCGACCTGCTGGAATTCGTCAATGCAGATTATGACTTTTCTGTTCTTTTTCCGGGCAATTTTTTGCGGCAGGTCGAGAATGTCTTCGCCGATCGGGTTGGACTTGACGTCAATTCCGAAGGACAGTTCATATTGGCCTGCAGGATCGGAGATGGAGATTTTGGGAAGCAGCGCAGAAATGAATTCCTTGGCATCGGACATCAGATTCTCTATGGATGAGGATATCTGGGACATGATGCTTTTCGCAAAGACGGAATAGAACTCCTGCTCGTCGCCGCATTTGAATACATTCAGTCTTACGAACAGAAAATCCTTGTTTTCTTTCGCGGCTATCTCTGTTACTTTGTTGACCAGGGATGACTTTCCCCAGCGCCGCGGTGATATTATGGCCGTATTCGTCAGCGAAGATATGTTCGCCAGAAGTTTAGCCGTCTCATTCGTTCTGTCGGTAAAATCATTGTCTCCGACGATTCTACCGTATGCAAAAGGCACTTCCATCTCTTTTCGTGTTTTTGCAAATATATAT
>CAVBDE010000010.1:0-34856 GCA_963594055.1 Anaerovoracaceae bacterium
TCCGGACAGGACTGCACTCAGATGATAGCGGATATGCTTTCGGAGGAGCAGGCTGACTTCGTCGGGCTGTGCGAACTGGACAGCTGCACGGTCAGAACCGGCGGACGGTACCAGCTGGCGGAACTGACCTCGAAGGTGAAGGGCGGCTATCAGGCTGTCTTCGCCCCGTCGCTACGCAGTTTCCAGGGCGGGAAGTACGGCCTGGGTATGCTGATAAAGGCCAATTACCCTGTCCAGAGTACGGAAGTGATAGAGCTGGAGATGGGAAATGGGGTGGAGCAGAGGATTCTGGCCATCGCGCAGACCCCGCAGGTGATTTTCGCCGTGACCCATCTGGACCATATAGGGGCGCAGGGCAGGGCCCTGCAGTGCGCCCAGATTACGCAGATCCTTTCCGCCCTGGCCGGGCAGACCGGTAAGGAAGTCATCCTGTGCGGGGATTTCAACTGCGTACCTGAAAGCGCGGAGATGCAGTATATGAATGAATATTGGACCCGGGTCAGCCCGGTGCAGAACACTTATCCGAGCGACGTTCCGCAGAGGTGCATAGACTATGTCTTTATTCTTAAAGGCAGCGGCCTGTCGTGCAGAAACAGCGGCGTCCTGGAAAGCACGAAGACTTTCGATGCGGCCCGCGCGTCGGATCATCTCGCAGTGTGCGTCGAATTGCAGTAAAATTGGGTAACCGCGAGGTTACTGGCGGTTGATGAAGCAGTCGATGGTGTTCTCCATCAGGGAGCAGATGGTCATGGGACCGACGCCGCCCGGAACGGGGGTGATGACGCTCGCCTTGGCCTGAACCCCGTCGAAGTCCACGTCTCCGCAGAGCTTGCCGTCCACGCGGTCGATACCCACGTCGATAACCACTGCGCCTTCCTTTACCATATCGGCCTTGATGAGCCGCGGTGAGCCCACGGCCACGACCAGAATGTCGGCCTCGCGGGTGATGCTTCCCAGATTCTCGGTATGTGAGTGGCAGATGGTTACGGTCGCGTTTTCGTTAAGAAGGAGCTTGGCGGTCGGCAGACCCACGATGTTGCTTCGGCCCACCACTACGGCCCGTTTGCCGCAGATCTCCACATTGGCAGCCTTCAGAAGGCGTATGATTCCGCGCGGAGTGCAGGGAACGCAGTACTGCGGGTTCGGTTCCGGTTCGGTGCGGCGGCGCCAGAGCGCGGCTACGTTCTCGGGGTGGAAGCCGTCCACGTCTTTATCTCTCGCGATCGCATAGAGAGCCTTCAGCTCGTCGATATGCGGCGGCAGCGGAAGCTGAACCAGAATCCCGTCCACGCCCTCGTCCTCGTTCAGAAGCCGTATCTGCTCGAGCAGCGACTCCTCCGAAGTCTCGGCCGGAAGATGTATGGTGGTGTTCTGTATGCCAATCTTTTCACAAGCCTTTCCCTTGCTCCTCACATATGTGGCGCTGGCAGGATCGTCGCCTACCAGAACGACGGCCAGATGCGGCACGCGGCCGTATTTGGCAGGGAAAGCGGCCACCTGCTCCGCGAGCTGGGCCTTGATATTGTCCGATAACTCTTTTCCGCTTAAAATCACGTCGCGAAGATAGCAATAAATTTTGTATCTTCGTAGGCTAAACATTTTTCGTTATGAGAGTATTTCGACTGACCAATACCAAGAGCCATCAGAAGGAAGTGTTCAAACCCATCAACCCCGGACGCGTGGGAATGTATGTCTGCGGACCTACCGTCTATGGCGACGCCCATCTGGGGCACGCCCGCCCGGGAGTCACCTTCGACCTTCTGTTCAAGCTCCTCACCCATCTCGGATACAAGGTGCGCTATGTGCGCAACATCACCGACGTAGGCCATCTGGAGCACGATGCCGACGAGGGGGAGGACAAGATCTCGAAGAAGGCCAGGCTCGAGCAGCTCGAGCCTATGGAGGTGGTTCAGACCTATACGCTCCGTTATCACGAGGCTATGCGTCAGCTCAATGTCGCACCTCCGAGCATAGAGCCGCGTGCCAGCGGACATATCCTCGAGCAGATAGAGGCCGTGAAGAAGATTCTGGACGCGGGCTACGCCTACATCAGCAACGGCAGCGTGTATTTCGACGTAAGAAAATATAACGAAAAGCACCATTACGGCGTGCTCAGCGGACGCAACCTGGACGACACCCTGGAGGGCACCCGCGAACTTGACGGCCAGTCCGACAAACGCGCTCCTTACGATTTCGCCATCTGGAAAAAGGCTGAACCCGAGCATATTATGCATTGGCCTTCCCCGTGGAGCGAAGGATTCCCGGGATGGCATCTCGAGTGCTCAGTGATGGGGGAGAAATACCTCGGCGAGGAGTTCGACATCCACGGCGGCGGAATGGACCTTATGTTCCCTCACCACGAATGTGAGATAGCGCAGAACGTGGCCTGCCGCGGAACCGAGGGTGTGCATTACTGGGTGCACAACAATATGATAACCATCAACGGTCAGAAGATGGGAAAGAGCCTCGGGAACTTCATCACTCTCCCGCAGATGTTCTCCGGCCAGCACGAAAAGCTTACCCAGGCGTACAGCCCTATGACGGTGCGCTTCTTTATACTCCAGTCGCACTACCGCGGCACGCTCGACTTTTCGAACGAGGCTCTCCAGGCCGCGCAGAAGGGTCTCGAGAAGCTCCTCCAGGCCGCCCATACCCTGTATGAGATGGCCGGAAGGAAGGCTCCGGTCTATGAGTACGGCACTCTGCCGACCCACGTGGCTCCGGATGTCTGCCCCGCCACCTCGCCTGAGGTCAGGGCCATCTTCGACGGCGTTTACGATACCCTGTGCGACGATCTGAACACTCCGGGAACGCTCTCGTTCCTGTTCGACGCCGTGAAACTGATCAACAGTGCCAAGGCCGGCTCGGTGAAACTTTCAGCCGAAGACCTCCAGACCCTCGTGCAACTGTTCGACGACGTAGTGTTCGGCGTGCTTGGCCTGAAGGACGAGCAGGCTGCCGGCGGGAACACCGAGATCATCGACGGGCTTATGCAGATGATTTTCGAGCAGCGCGCCGCTGCCAAGGCCAACAAGGACTGGGCTACCTCCGATCACATCCGCGACACTCTCAACAAGCTGGGCATCAAGGTCAAGGACACCAAGGACGGTGCGGAATGGAGCCTGTAAAACTCATCAGCTGGAATGTCAACGGACTTCGCGCCGTGGCAGGGAAGGGGTTCTGTGATATTTTCGAATCCTTCGATGCCGACTGCGTGTGCCTGCAGGAGACCAAGCTTCAGGAAGGCCAGATAGATCTGGAATTCCTGGGCTATTCTTCCTTCTGGAACTATGCCGACAGACCGGGATATTCCGGAACCGTGATTTATACCAGGAAGCCTGTCCTCTCGGTGAGCCGGGGGATAGGGGAGGATGCGCACGACCACGAGGGACGTGTGGTTACCCTCGAATTCGAGGATTTCTATCTGGTGAACGTCTATGTGCCCAATTCCCAGGACGGCCTGAGACGTCTGGACTACCGCATGCAGTGGGAGGACTCGTTCCGAGCCTATCTGCTTCGGCTTAATGAAAAGCGTCCTGTGGTGGTCTGCGGGGATATGAACGTGGCACACGAGGAGATAGACCTTAAGAATCCCGCCACGAATCACTTCAATGCCGGTTTTTCCGACGAGGAGCGCGGGAAGATGACCGAACTCCTGGGCGCCGGATTCATAGACACCTGGCGAGCCCAGCATCCGGGCGAAGTCAAATACAGCTGGTGGTCATACCGTGGCGGCGCCAGAGCGAGGAACGTGGGGTGGCGCATAGATTATTTCCTGGTAAGCCGGGACCTCGAAAGCCACATCGCATCCACCGAGATCCATAACGAGATCGCGGGGTCGGACCACTGCCCGGTGGAACTTGTCCTCAGATAGCCTTCAGAATGGCGTCGGCGTCAGGCTCTTCGCCTGTCATAATCCTGTACCCCAGAATCGCCTGCCAGCGGAGCCATTCGGTTCCCGGAATGTAATTCTCTATCCCCGGAAGACCGGCGCAGCACGGGGTTTTGTAATTGGCCTCGATAAGAGTGCGGCACCTGATGTTGCGGACTCCTTCAACTTCGCGGGGTAGCGTATAGACCACCGTGTCGGCTTCGACTGGTCTTTCCATCTCGTCGTGATGCAGCAGCGCTGTCTTCAGGCCAATGGAGCCGGCCGCCTGCAGTGCGGCCCTTCCCGCTCCGCCTCCGCCTATCACCGTCACTTCACCTTTCGCCTCCCGAAGCAGATGCTGAACTGCCAGGAAATCGGAATTGTATGCGCGGAGCCCGTTCTTGTCCTTCACGAGGATGTTCGCGGCGTCACAGGCCAAAGCCTCCTGTGTCCGGTCGGTGGCGGCCAGGAGCGCATCCTTTTTGAACGGCATAGTGACGTTGGCCGCCTGGTACGGCCCGTTCAGAAAGGTATCGAGGCATTCCTTAAAGTCCGGAGATTCCAGAAGGTCGTATTCCCACTTCCCGCCGTATGCCGCACGGAAAAGCCGCGGGCTCAGAGATTCTCGGATAGGATAGCCTAGAAGGGCGAATTTAGTCATGGCTGCGCTGTCTTACGGCTTCGAACAGAAGAATGGCCGCGCTGATGGAGACGTTGAGCGAATCCATCTGCCCGAGCATAGGTATTCTTATGTGGGCGTCGGCCGCTTCACGCCATCTGTTGCTGAGGCCAGTGGATTCGGTCCCCATTATGATGGCGGTGCCGCGCGTCATATCATATTTGTAGTAGAGGTGCGAGTCCTGAAGCTGGGCGGTAAGTATCTGTATGCCGCGACCTTTAAGGAAATCTATGCACTGCTCCGAGGTGCAGGCCACGCACGGAACCGTGAACACGGCGCCGATGGAGCTGCGGATGAGATTCGGGTTGTAGAGGTCCGTAAGCGGGTCGCAGACTATGAGGGCGTCGGCCCCGGCTGCATCGGCGCTGCGCAGCACCGCACCCAGGTTGCCGGGCTTCTCCACGCTTTCCAGCACGATTATGAGCGGAGCCTCCTTAAGGCGGAGGTCCTCCAGGGACTTCTCCCGCGTGACCACTTCCGCGATGACGCCCTCGGTGCTTTCGCGGTAGGCTATCTTGTCATAGACTTCCGGGCTGACCTCGAACTTCTTGACCGTTGAAGGGAGCCGGGATATGATGTCCACATTCTCGCCCAATCCCAGAACGGCGGGGCACCAGAACACTGAATCCACCGTGTAACCGGCTTCCAGGCAGTGCATAAGCTCGCGTTTGCCTTCCACGACGAACAGGCCCTGAGACTTTCTCTCGGAGGATTTCTGCTGCAGGGCGGAGAGGAGTTTTATCTTGGGATTGTGTATGCTTGATATGAAATAATCAGTCATAATCAGACGTATTTGTGCAAAAATACGTATATTTGTCCGAATTGTGAACAAAACCTTATTGTTTAATAAAACCAAAATCAAAATGAAGAAATTGCTTCTTAGCCTCGTTGCCATTCTTGGCCTTGGCATCGCTGCCTCTGCAGCAAACTACTCTATCGACGAGCAGGAAATCGACGCAATGATTGAAACAGCCACAGAGGTAACCCCTCTCGCTCTTGAGGCTGCCACACCGGGTCTTACAGATCCTAGCGTGAAGATCGGTACCGCTTCTCCAAGCCCTATCATCGCCTTCATCCTTTCTGTAATCCCTGTAACGGGCTGGCTCGCCGTTCACCGTATGTATATGGGAACATCAGCTCTTACCGTCGTTCTCAACATCATAACAGGTGCAGGTTTCGGTATCGTATACGTAGTTGACTGGGTATGTCTGCTTGTCGGCGTGCTCGATGACAACATCGGCCAGTACTGCAACAACCCTCACTGGTGGATGCTTCTTAACCTTATCTAGTTAATTGGCTCACATTAAACATATTCTCCTCTTTGCCCTTTGTCTTCTGCCCCTGCAGGGTTTTGCGCAGCGCAGGATCTCGGCGGACGTTCAGGTAAAGACACTGGCTGGAGGGAATGTGACGACAGTCACCAAAAGCGTCTATTGTTCCAACAATGGACGCTTGGTGATTTGTTTCCATACGCCGCTGGACTATGTGCTGGAGACCAACATCCTGGGGGAGAGCAGATACTACTTCCCTTCATCCAACGAGGTGTATGTGGACAATTCCGGTTCCGTCACCGCCCAGGACGAACTTCTGAACATTTTCCTGTCCGGAAGACTTGACGATCTGGGCCTTTCGCTCTCCGGATACAAGCTTAAATCTACCGAAAGACTTGAAGACGGAATGGTCAAAAAGACCTATCAGGGCGTGCGTGCCGAACTGCCGCAGCTCTGCGAAATAGTCTTCAACCGCGATTATCTTCCGATCTACAGCGCCTCGCTTACCGAGGACGGCCACCCGCTGGTGAAGGTGTATTACTCCAGATACGAGAACGTGGGCTATTACCCGTTCCCGCACCGCAGCACCGAGATAATCTACAATTCTCCTACGGACTCCACGATAGTCCGCACCATTTATTCGAATCTTCAGCTGGACGGAAGCGACACATGGTTCGACTTCACCGTTCCCGAGGATGCCAAGCCTATGGATCTGTCCAAGGCTTTGAATAAATGAAACTCTCTGTAAAATACGCACTTCTGCTGTGCCTGGCGCTGACGTCGGGCAGTCAGGCCGCATCTGCGCAGAGCCGTTTCACCCCTTCGCACGGGGAATTCTTCCGTCAGGCCTGGAAGGCCCGCGGTCCGGTCACCGCAGTGCTCGCCACCACCGACAGAATGGTGCGTGACACGAAGGTCGGACTGGCTTCATCCTATTACATAAAGGAGGACGGACTGGTGCACGAGGATTTCTTCGGGCCAATCGTCACCCCCTACACTTCCACCGCCTTCGACTTTTCGGGCATTGACCCGACCCTGAACCTCGGGAAGCCGGTTTCTTCCGAACTCGGCTTTATCAACTATCTGCTGGGAAACAATCTGCAGACCGATGCCGTGTATTATCTTCACGGAGCCGGTTTCAGTCCTTCGGATACCCTGGATTTCTACAGGGCCAAGGCTCTTTACACGGCCGGTGGCCTGGATCTGGCCGCTGCCACTTTTAAAAAGATTCCAGCTCAGTCTCAGTATTATGAGCAGGCCGTGTTCCTGGGCGCGGTGTGCGATGTCTATCTGGGGGACTACGGCGGCGCCGCCGATCTGCTGACAGGATATGACGGAACTCACGCGGAACTCAGGTCCTACGAACTGGCCGCGATAAGCCTGCTCCGCAGTGACGCGAAGGCTTACAAGTCTTATGCGCAGGATTTTACCTACAGTGGGTATGCTATGGCAGAAGGGGAGAGGACTTTTGACAGGATCTATCACGAGAGGTTTGAGACGGGGTCCAAAAGCCCGTGGCTCGCGGCCGGACTTTCCACTCTGGTGCCGGGCCTCGGGAAATTCTATACCGGAAGATACGGCGAGGGCGCCGCATCCTTTCTTCTTACCGGAGCCTTCATAGGCTTTTCGGCTGAAAGCTGGATAAAGAACGGCGGAAGCGACTGGAGGACGATACTCTTTACCACGGTCGCCGCGCTTCTTCACATAAGCAATATCTACGGAAGCTACGTCTCCGTGGAATTATACAATTCTTATTTGGAAAATGCTCAGAATGAGACGATTGTTTTTCATATTCACGTTCCTGTGCGCAGCATTTTCCGTTAGCGCGCAGCAGCAGTCCGGCCGGCTGCAGGCGGCTCTCTGCGAGCGGCAGGCCTATTATGCCGAAAGCCCGGCGGAGCAGAACGCGGCTCTGATGCAGAAGGCCCGTTGGCTTGAGCGGGAAGGGGACTGCAGGCACGCCCTGTCCACCCTCGAGCGGGTGCGGCTTTTCGGTCTGGCCCCCTCGCAGCGGGACAGCATTGGCATAAGGAAGGCGTATCTGGCTTTCTTGATGGAGGATTACGACAGGTCTTTTTCATATCTGGAGGAGATCGCGCAGGCTCCGGACTGTCAGATTCCCAAACTGAAGAACGAGTGGGTGGCGATGGCCCTGACTTTCCTGGTTCCGGCAGGATTCATCTATGTGGATGCGCCCGGGCAGGGGGCTCTCTATACCGCGCTGAACGCTCTGGCGATAGGGGGGATCGTGCTTCAGATATCTTCCGGGTGCTATGTGAGCGGAATCCTGGGAGGCGCGCTGGCCCTGAACGTCACCTATCTGGGGGCACAAGAAAAAGTTGCGCTCCTTGTTCAGAAACGCAACTCTCAAATTATCAGACAGTCCAGGAAAGACTCTCTCAGTTCATTTTTTCAGGCCTCATCTGAGGGAAGAACAGAACGTCCTGAATAGTGGTCTGACCCGTCATAAACATTGTCAGACGGTCGATTCCCATTCCAAGTCCCGAGGTAGGAGGCATACCGTATTCGAGCGCCCTCACGAAGTCCATATCTATGTACATAGCCTCGTCGTCGCCCTTGCTCTTGAGAGCGGCCTGCTCCTCGAAGCGGTGCAGCTGGTCGATAGGGTCGTTGAGCTCGGAGTAGGCATTGGCCAGTTCCTTGCCGCAGACGAACAGCTCGAAGCGTTCGGTAAGGGTGTCGTCGTCCCTGTGGCGCTTGGTAAGAGGGGACATCTCTACAGGATAGTCGGTTACGAAGGTAGGCTGGATGAGCTTGTCCTCGCAGTATTCCCCGAAGATGGCGTCGATAAGCTTGCCCTTGCCGAATGACGGCTCCACTTCCACGTTGAGCTTCTTGCAGGTGGCGCGCAGTTCCTCCTCGTTCATTCCCTTCACGTCCACTCCGGCGTATTCCCTGATGGCCTCGAGGATAGGAAGGCGTCTGTAAGGGCCTGCGAAATTCACTTCGTTCTCGCCGATCTTCACAACGGTGGTGCCGTTGACCTTGGTGGACACCTTTTCGAGCATCTTCTCCACGAACTCCATCATCCAGATGTAGTCCTTGTATGCCACGTAGATCTCCATACAGGTGAACTCAGGGTTGTGGGTCTTGTCCATACCTTCGTTGCGGAAGTCCTTGGCAAACTCATACACGCCGTTGAAGCCGCCCACGATGAGTCTCTTCAGGTAGAGCTCATTGGCGATACGAAGGTAGAGCGGAATGTTGAGGGCGTTGTGGTGAGTGACGAACGGACGGGCCGTGGCGCCTCCCGGAATGCTCTGAAGGATAGGGGTTTCCACCTCCAGACAGCCGGCCTCGTTGAAGTATTCGCGCATCGTGGAGATGATCTGGGCCCTCTTGACGAAGGTCTCCTTCACTCCCGGATTCACGATGAGGTCCACATATCTCTGGCGGTATCTGAGCTCAGGGTCGGTGAACGCGTCGAACACCTGTCCGTCAAGCTCCTTCACGATAGGAAGCACGCGCAGAGACTTGCTCAGCACGGTGAGCTCCTTCGCGTGGATGCTCAGCTGTCCTGTCTGGGTATAGAATGCAAATCCCTTGATGCCGATGATGTCGCCTATGTCCAGAAGCTTCTTCCAGACGGTATTGTACATGGTCTTGTCCTCACCCGGACAGATCTCGTCCCTTTTTACATAAATCTGTATGCGTCCGCTCTCGTCCTGAAGTTCTCCGAATGAAGCGGCGCCCATAATTCGGCGGCTCATAAGGCGGCCGGCGATGCATACGTCTGCGAAATTGCCTTTCTCCGCGTCAAATTCGGCCGCGATCTGTGCGGCGTTGGCGTTTACCGGATAGAGGGCTGCAGGATATGGGTCGATTCCCAATTCCTTGAGCTTTGCGAGGGATTCCCTGCGGATAAGCTCCTGTTCACTGAATTCCTGTACCATTTTTATATTATATCTTCTTTTCTTTCTTTCAAATCACGTATTCTGAGCTGAATGCTGCTGTTCCCCCTGTAGTAGTTCTCGACTATGGAGTAGCAGACGTCGAACGGCTGCCCCTGCCTGATGTAGTCGTAGAACTCGTCCTTGTTGAAGGCGATGGAAGGGATGGCGCGCGAATAGTCCTCCTGGATAAGGTCGAGCTTGAGGTGCTTGCCGCCTGCGCCCACCTTGCGTCCGTTGCCTTCGTCGCATACCTCCTCGGTAAGGAAGGTCGGATTCGTGTTCCCCGGCCCGAAAGGCTGGAACTGCTTGAGTATGCGGAAGAATTTCGGCGTTATCTGGTTGAAGTTGATCTTCGCGTCTATGTCTATGACGGGGGTCATCATCTGCGTGGTGATCTTCCCGTCTATGAATTCGTCCATTCTGCGCGCGAACTCGGCCACATTTTCCTCCTTGAGCGTGAGCCCCGCCGCATAGACGTGCCCGCCGTAGTTCTCGAGCAGGTCAGCGCAGCTTTCAATCGAAGAATAGAGGTCAAATCCCTGCACGCTGCGGGCCGAACCCGTGACGAATCCGTTCGATTTCGTGAGCACCACCGTCGGCTTGTAGAAGGCCTCCACCAGACGCGACGCCACGATGCCCACCACGCCCTTGTTCCAGGACGGGTTATACACTATGGTCGCGTTCCTGAATGCCAATGCCTTCCCGCTCTCCACCATCTCGATGGCCTCCTGCGTGATCTCGCGGTCTATGCTCTTGCGCTCGTTGTTATTGTTGTTGATCTGCTCGCCGATCTTCATCGCCCGGATCTTGTCCGTGGCGGTAAGCAGCTGAACGGCAAGCCTTCCGGTGTCCATACGGCCTGCGGCGTTGATTCTCGGGCCGATCTTGAACACGATGTCGTCTATGGTGAGGTGCCCCGGTTCGAGCGAAGACAGCTCGATGATGGCCGCGAGCCCCTTGCGCGGGGTCTCGTTCAGCATCTTGAGCCCGTAGTATGCCAATATTCTGTTCTCCCCGGTCATGCTTACCAGATCGGAGGCGATGCTCACCACCAGAAGGTCCAGCAGCGGCATCAGAGTCTCGAACTCAACCCCGTACCTGAGCGAATAGCCCTGGCACAGCTTGAATCCCACTCCGCAGCCCGACAGGTCGTCGAAAGGGTAGTGGCAGTCCTCGCGCTTCGGGTCCAGCACGGCCACGGCCTCCGGCAGCTTCTCGTCCGGAAGGTGATGGTCGCAGATGATGACGTCTATCCCCAGGGAATTGGCCAGCGCCACCTTCTCCACGGCCTTGATGCCGCAGTCCACGGTGATGATCAGCGACACTCCCTCCTGCCTGGCGAACTTGATGCCCTTCGTGGACACTCCGTAGCCCTCGTCGTATCTGTCAGGAATGTAGAATTCTATGTTCTGGGTGAAGCGGCCGATGAACGAATGCAGAAGGGCCACGGCGGTGGTTCCGTCCACGTCGTAGTCCCCGTAGATCATTATCTTCTCCTTTCCGGTTATGGCCTTGCGCAGTCTTTCCACCGCCACATCCATATCCTTCATAAGGAAAGGGTCGTGAAGATTGGCTATGTCGGGACGGAAGAAGGCCCTGGCCTGGTCGAAGGTCTCGATACCGCGCTTGACCAGAAGGTCGGCCAGAACTTTGTCTATGCCCACTTCCGTGCTCAGTCTCTCCACCTTTTCAGGGTCAGAAGGCTCTTTCAGTACCCATTTGCTCTCTTTAGTCATCTACTTTTCCCCCTTTTATAATCCCGTATATCTGTCCGGCCACCTGTTCGGCGGTCAGTCCGCCGGTCGGCACCGTCCTGTGGGCCAATCTGTAATTCTTCTCCCGCTCCGCGAGCAGTTCCTCCGGAGCCTGACATCCTGCCAGCACCGGACGGGAGGATCTGTCCGTCCCGATCCTGTCCAGGAGCGTTTCCAGCGGCGCCTGAAGATAGAAGCACAGGCTGTTCTCCAGTATGTAGTCCCTCAGTGCGCCTATCTGAAGGCTGCCGCCTCCCAGGGACAGCACCATATCGGTGTGCGTGAGAATGTGCATCACCAGCACGTCCCTGATGGCTTCGGCCTCTATCGCCCGGAAGCCCGTTTCTCCCTGAAACTCAAATATTTCAGGAATGCTCAGGCCAATCTTTTTCTCCATGTACGAGTCCAGGTCCACCCACTCGCAGCCCAGCCGTGCGGCGAGAATTTCTCCCACACTGCTCTTTCCGGAGCCCATGAAACCTGTAAGACTGACTATCAAAACAATGTCGGTTCTTCCGTCTCGTCGTAATCCGCTTCATCCGGAATCTCGACGACAGGTTCCAGATTGACCGCAAGTCCGGCGGCGGTTTCTTCCTGCCGCTCCTCCTGTGAAGGGTCTTCCTTCTGCAGAGGCTCTATGAACTTGACTTTCTTGATCTCGCGCTCGTGGCATTTCTTGCCCTTCGCGGAGATGCCTTTCTTCGCTATCCACTCCTCGGCGTCTATGGCTTCAGGCTCGCGGTGCTCGGATTTGCCTCCGAATGTCACCAGATACTGAGGGTATTTGTCGTCGCTCAGTTCTATGAGCTTGGACTTGGCCCCATCGGAGATGAAGCTTACCGGGGTGTTGTCGCTGACTATGAAGGAGAATCGCTTGACGTAATAGGTCTTGCCGGCTCCGTCGTAGTACAGCGCGGTGTATGTCTTGTTAGGGTCGAACTTTTCTATCTTGAGCACATCTCCCTGGTAGCGGTTCGACACGTCGTAGGACGTGGTGTAGAACGTTCCGTTTTTGAAGATGGCCAGGACCTTGTCGTCAGCTGAGAACGCTCCCAGGTACTGACCCCTCTGCTCGTCGTTGAGCTTCTGGATGTCAGCGTCGTACCAGATGTCCTTTCCGGAGATGGTGGATACGCCGGCGCTCCTGAGGGTGATCCTGTGTATCAGGTTCTTGCTCACGAGGTTGCCCCTTGACGCCCTGCCCTTGATGGCCAGGGTGGAGAAGTCGTATTCGAAGGAGGTTTTCTTCAGCTTGGCCTTCGGGCGGAGCTGTACCTTCACGGTCTCGGCCTCGCCGTTGCCGTTGGCTGTGAACCATACTATCTGCGAGCCTTCGTCGCCTGTGGTGATGTCGTAGTCCTTGTCACGGGTGACCGAAGTGATGGCGAAACGCTTGGCATAGTAGATGCTGGTCTTGCCCATACGGTAGATCACGTTGTATATGGTGCGGCTGTCGCCACGGTTGAAGATGCCCACGTAGAGCAGGTCCTTGCCGAAGAAGGCCTTGTCGGCCACCTTGGATACCCTGAACACGCCGTCCTTGCGGATGACGATGACCTCTGACAGGTCGGAGCAGTCGCAGATGTACTGCACTCCGTCCTCGCGCTTGAGGGAGGTGCCCACGAACCCTTCGGCGTAATTGGCATACAGCTTGGCGTTGTTGCTGATGACCTTGTTCGCCGCGATGGATTCGAATCCGGTGAGTTCGGTCTGTCTGGGGAAGTCCTTGCCGTAGGTCTGCCTGAGGTGTTTGAACCAGTCTATCGTGAATTCCACGATGTGGTCGATGTGGTTCTGCACATCCTGCATCTCGGCCTCGATGCCGCGGATCTTCTCGTCTATGGCCTTGGTGTCGAACTTGGAGAGCTTGCGCACAGGCTTGTCCACCAGATGGTCTATGTCCTCCATCACGATGGTGCGCTTGAGCGAAGACTCGTATTCCTTCATCTTCGCGAGGATGGCCTCCTTCTGGGCGTCCCAGCTTTCGAAGTCCTGCTGTTCGAGTATCTTGTACACCCTGTTCTCGAAGAAGATCCTCTCGAGCGAGGTGAAATGCCAGCTGTCCTCCAGCTCGTTCATCCTGTAGCGGAGCTGGGCGAGCAGAATCTGCTTGGTATGCTCGGTGCTGTATTCCAGGATGTCGTTCACCGACAGGAAGGCCGGCTTGTTGTCCACTATGACGCAGGCGTTCGGCGCTATCGTGGTCTCGCAGTCGGTGAATGCGTAGAGCGCGTCTATCGTCTTGTCCGGAGACACGTCGGCAGGCAGATGGATGATGATCTCCACCTTGTCGGTGGTTATGTCGTCTATCTTCTTGATCTTGATCTTGCCCTTGTCGCGCGCCCTGGTTATGGAGTCGATGAGGATGCTCGTGGTCTTGCTGTACGGGATCTCGGTGATGGCAATGGTGCTCTTGTCTATCTTTTCAATCTTGGCCCTAACCTTGACCGAGCCGCCGCGTTTGCCCTGCATATATTTCGAGCAGTCGGCGTAACCTCCGGTAGGGAAGTCGGGATAGATCTCGTAAGGCTGTCCCTTAAGGATGTTGATGGACGCGTCGATAAGTTCGTTGAAGTTGTGCGGGAGGATTCTTGAAGACATACCCACGCCAATTCCTTCCGTGCCCTGCGCGAGCAGCAGAGGGAAACGGACCGGCAGTTCGGTAGGCTCCTGGTTGCGGCCGTCGTAGCTGTTCATCCAGTTGGTGATGCGCGGGTCGAAGATGACTTCCTTGGCAAATTTCGAAAGCCTGGCCTCGATGTAACGAGGTGCGGCGTTCGCATCGCCGGTGAGGATGTTTCCCCAGTTACCCTGGCAGTCGATGGTATAGCCCTTCTGGCCCAGCTGGACCATAGCTCCGAGGATGGAGGCGTCGCCGTGCGGATGGTATTTCATCGCTTCGCCCACGAGAGTGGCCACCTTGGTGTATGACCCGTTGTCCACCTTGTACATAGCGTGCAGGACGCGTCTCTGCACAGGCTTGAGACCGTCTATGATGTGCGGCACTGCACGGTGAAGTATTACGTATGACGCATAGTCGATGTACCAGTCCTTGAACATTCCGGAAAGCTTGAACTTCTTAGCGTCGCCTTCCAGAAGTTTCTCGTATTTGCCTTCTCCCTGTATGTCGTCATCCGTAGGGATGATTTCCTGATCGATGTCTTCTATATCCTCGCTCATATATTCTCCTTTATTCTTCGTATCCGAACCTGCGAAGTTCTTTCTTGTCCTCTCTCCAGTCCGGAGATACCTTTACGAACAGCTCCAGGAACACCTTCTTCTGGAAGAAATCCTCCATATCGAGCCTTGCCGCCGTTCCCACCTTCTTCAGGGCCGCGCCCTTCTTGCCGATGACGATTCCCTTCTGGGACTCCCTCATCACGTAGATCACGGCGCTGATGTCGTATCTCTCCGCCCCTTCCTTGAAGGACTCCACCTGCACCTGACAGCAGTAGGGGATCTCCTCCTTGTAGTTGAGAAGTATCTTCTCGCGGACTATCTCCTCGGCGAAGAATCGCAGGTTCTTGTCCGTAAAGGCGTCCTTGTCATACCACGGCGGGCAGACAGGCAGCTTGTCTATAATGGTGTCAAGTATCTTCTCAAGCCCGAACCTTTCCTGGGCCGATGCCGGTATGACTTCGGCTGAAGGCACCTTGTCCTTCCACCAGGAGAGCAGTTCCAGCACCCTGGCCTGGTCGCTGATGTCGATCTTGTTGATGACTATCACCACCGGGCAGGTGAGCTTTGAGAGCTTGTCCACATATTCGCTGTTCTTGTCGGATTTCTCAACGGTGTCGGTAACGTAGAGGATCACGTCGGCGTCGCCGATGGCCGCATCCACGAAATTCACCATATCCTGCTGAAGGCGGTAATTCGGCTTCAGAATGCCGGGGGTGTCGGAGTAGACTATCTGGTAGTCTTCCCCGTTCACTATCCCCATTATCCTGTGCCTCGTAGTCTGGGCCTTGGCCGTCACGATGCTGAGCTTTTCGCCCACCATCGCGTTCATAAGCGTGGATTTGCCTACGTTCGGATTACCGATTATGTTGACGAATCCGGACTTAAACATAGGCGCCCATCCTGAGAATGTTCACCTCTCCTTCGGAAAGTCTTCTCCATTCGCCCTTCTTCAGGCCCTTCTTCGTAAGGCCGGCGAAATATACCCTGTCCAGAGCCTTGACTTCATATCCGAGAGCCTCGAATATTCTGCGCACGATTCTGTTCTTGCCTGAGTGTATCTCTATGCCAAGCTTGCGGTGGTCATCCGCGTCGATGTACTCGAGCTCGTCTGCGGCGATGCGACCGTCGGTGAGGTCGATTCCGGCGAGAATCTTGTCGCGGTCCTCCTCCTGGAGCGGCTTGTCAAGACTTACCTGATAGATCTTCTTCTTGTCGTATGAAGGATGGGTCAGCTTCTCTGCCAGTTCGCCGTCGTTGGTGAACATAAGCACACCGGTGGTGTTCTTGTCCAGACGGCCTACAGGGAACACTCTGTAGGTGCATCCCTTCAAGAGTTCCATAACTGTCTTCTCGGCGTGAGGGTCGCTGGCCGTGGTGACATAGCCCTTGGGCTTGTTCATAACCAGGTAAACCTTCTCCTCGCCCTTGAGCTTCTCGCCGTTGAACTTGATCTCGTCCTTGTAGATGTTGACCTTCGTGCCAAGTTCGGTGACCACTTCTCCGTTAACGGTGACTACGCCTGCCTGGATGAGGGTGTCCGCCTCACGGCGTGAGCATACGCCGGAGTTCGCGATGAACTTGTTAAGGCGTACCTCCTCCTGGATAGGAGTCTTTACGTAATCGTTGTCGGATGTGTTAGTGTCCGTAACCAGAGGCTTGCGGCTGATCATTCTGTTGATGCCCTCCTCTGAAGCCGCTGAATTGAAGTTCTTCTTGAATCCGGGTTTACGGCCAAACTGCGGGCGTCCTCCCTGAGGACGTGCTGAACGGTGCTGTCTGCCTGCGGTGCGGTGCTCTCCGTACGGACGGTTCTGTCCGTAAGAGCGTCCTTCGCCGGAATTGGCGCGGCCCTGTCCGTACTGACGGTGCTCTCCGTAAGAGCGTGTCTCGCCTTCAGCGCTGCTGCTGCGGTGCTCTCCGTAAGGGCGGCTCTGTCCGTAAGAGGAACGTCTTTCTGTAGAATACGGACGTCCTTCGCCGGAATTGGCACGGCCCTGTCCGTACTGACGGTGCTCTCCGTAAGAGCGTCCTTCGCCATCGGAGTTGTTTCTGCGTTCACCATAAGGACGTCCTTCGCCATATGAGCGGCGAGGGGAGTCGCTGTTTGAACGATGTGATGAGTAACCACCGTCGCGGTGGAATGATGACGTGCTGTACGCAGGTCCTTCGGCTGTTTTTCTTGGTCTAAGTTTGCGGCCGTTTTTTGAAAAATCTTCCATTACTTTAACTCAAAAATGTAAGTGATTGTACCCTCCTGTCTTTCAGGAGTTTCGTTTGTTATTTTATCTAATTTGGTGAAGTGGGTCCTCATCGCTGCGTTCCTCGCTTCTGTCCATAATTTCTTGTCTGTAACGGTGGTTCCCGGCATTCCCGGCGTGGCGTTGACCACGTTGCCGTAGATGTCCACCCATATCTGCACCACCACTATTCCCTTTTCCTGCACCTGGTAGTCGGGTTTCACCAGTCCTCCCACCACTTCGCGTCCCTGAAGATGGGCGTTCGAGCGTCCCTCTGTCGTGGCGCTGTTCTTCGCGTTGCCGTCGCTCTGTCCGGCCTTGAAGGTCGGCGTGGCGCTGCCGGCGGAGTGCGGAGAGTTCGACTCGGCAGGCTTCTTTCCCATTCCCGGGAACAGGGCCTTCTGGTTGATTACCGGTTTTTCCGGTTCCGGAGCGGGCACGTCCACATCCCCGAAATTGTCCGGTTCGCTGGCCGGAGCCTGGTTCGGCACGTGAGCCTCCACCGGGCTTTCGCTTTTCTGAACGAGCTCCACCGGCTTCTCCAGATCCACCTCTTCCGAACGCGGCTGCCTGCCCTGTTCGGTCTTGATCTCCTCCATCTCGGCGGAGAAGTCTATGAGTATCGATTTCTCCTCAGGCGGAGGGAAGATGTAACTCAGTCCGTTGAATGACAGCAGAGGAATGGCGATGCCATATACAAGCACGATCGAGAGTATTCCCGCTACCCTCGACCTTCGGGAAGATTTCTTCCTTATGTTGCCGTATGCCGTCCTCTGTTCGTTCATCCTATTCCGGTGAAGTGGCCAGTATTACCTTGTAATGGTTTCGTTTGGCTATGTTCATTACGGACACCACTTCCTTGATGGGAACGCTCTCGTCGGCGTAGATCGAGAAAGTGGGGTCTTCTTCGCTCAGGAGTTTGCCTATCAGCTGGTCTTCCACCTCGCTGAAAGGTATGGGCTGCTTGTCTCCGTTGATATGGTAGGTATAGACGTCGTCCCCGCAGTCCTTGATGGACACGGACACGGTGGCCTTCGCGCTGACCTGTCCCGTGCTTTTCGGAAGCAGAAGCTTGAGCGCGTTCGGGTTCACCAGCGTGGAGGTGACCAGGAAAAATATCAGCAGGAGGAACACTATGTCGGTCATACTCGACATAGACATGTTCGGATCCGGTCTTGTGCTTCTTTTCAGTGCCATCTCTTTATTCCTCGCGCTCTGCAGCCTGTGGCGCGGCGCCGCTTATGATTTCCGTGAATTCGTTGGCCGTGTTCTCCATTCTGGCGGTAACGTCCCCGACCTTGGCGGAGAGGTAGTTGTATCCGAAGTATGCCAGGATACCCACGATAAGACCGCCCACGGTGGTGACCATCGCCTCGTAGATGCCGCTTGAAAGCAGTGAGATGTCGATGTTGTTACCGGCATTGGCCATATTGAAGAAGGCCTTGATCATACCGGTGACCGTTCCCAGGAATCCGAGCATAGGCGCTCCTCCGGCGATGGTGGCCAGGTACGGCAGCCCCTTCTCGAGTCTGGCGATCTCGGCGTTGCCGGCATTGTCCATAGCCATACGCATATCGGAAAGCGGTCTGCCGATGTTGTTCAGGCCGGCTTCCACCATCCTGGCGGCAGGGGCGTCGAACTTTCCGCAGAGCGTCTTCGCGGATTTGATCTTCCCGTCCGCGAGGTAGTCCCTGATATCGTTCATAAAGTTCGCGTCGATCTTTCCTGCGGAAATGATCATCCACAACTTCTTGCCGAACAGGTAAAGGGCTATAATCGAAAGAACGAGAAGGACTATCATTATCCAGCCGCCTTTGGTCGCCATCTCGAGGATGGAAATAGACTGTGTTTCAACCATATTTTTTAATTTTTAATTGCTGCCTGATGCCCTTTTGGGCAAATCGCGCAAATTTACTTAAAATATTCGATTTTTGAAAGGAACAAAGCGTGCCCCGGAACACTTTCTCCCGCGCCGCACCGGTCTTTTCCTTCTATCAGCCCTGTTATGCTTTCCGCCGTGCGTTTTCCGCGTCCCACTTCCAGAAGAGTGCCCACTATCGCCCGCACCATGTTCCTGAGGAACCTGTCCGCCGCGATGTGGAACGACCAGTGCATGGGGTCGTCCTTCTGCCAGTACGCTTCAAATATCGTGCAGGCGGAAGTCCTGTTGTCCGCACCGGTCTTCTCGAAGCAGGAGAAGTCCTTCGTGCCGAGAAGGAAAGTGCAGGCGCGGTTCATCTCGTCGAAATCCAGCTCCGGGTAGCAGTACTGGTACGAGAACTCCCTCGCGAACGGGTCCTTCACCCGGTGTATGTGATAGGTGTATTCGCGTCTGACGGCGCTGTACCGGGCGTGAAAATCGTCGCCCACCTTTTCGATGCCGTGGACCACGACGGATGGGGGCAATATGGCATTTAATTTGTATATTAGCTCCCCGGTTTCTATGGATTCAGAGTGGTCAAAATGAGCCACATAGTTGATGGCGTTCACCCCTGTATCCGTCCGTCCGGCTCCCGTGACGTCGATGTCCGCCCCGAGCAGAGTTGAAAGAGCTTCATTCAGGGTCTGTTGGACGCTTGGCGCATTCGGTTGGATCTGCCATCCCCTGAAAGGGGCTCCGCAGTATGAAAGTGTGATTTTGAATCGCATGGGAACTGAAGTTTGAGCACAAAATTAAAGAAAAATATATGGAAAGCGTAAACATTAAAGAGTTGAACGAGAAAATTCAGAAGGAAAGCTCCTTCATAGATTTGCTCTCTCTCGAGATGGGCAAGGTCATCGTGGGCCAGAAGCATCTCGTCGAGAATCTTCAGATAGCTCTTCTTTCTAACGGACATATTCTTCTCGAAGGTATGCCGGGACTTGCCAAGACATTGGCCATAAGCACGTTGTCCAAGGCTGTAAGCGCCCAGTTCTCCCGGATACAGTTCACCCCTGACCTCCTTCCTGCCGATGTGACCGGTACGCTGATCTACAGCCAGAAGAAGGAGCAGTTCGAGGTCCACAAGGGCCCTGTCTTCGCCAATTTCGTATTGGCCGATGAGATCAACCGTGCGCCTGCGAAAGTGCAGTCGGCGCTGCTCGAGGCCATGCAGGAAAGGCACGTGACCCTGGGGGAGACGACCTACGCGTTGCCTGATCCGTTCCTGGTGATGGCCACCCAGAACCCTGTGGAGCAGGAAGGCACATACCCTCTTCCGGAGGCGCAGCTCGACCGTTTCATGCTCAAGGTCGTGGTCGACTATCCCAAGAAGGAGGAGGAGAAGCTGATCGTGCGGATGAACAATTCCGGCGAGTTCCCTGTGGCCAATCCTGTCGTGACGCCCGAAGAGATCGTGTCCGCCCGCAAGGTGGTCCGCGAGGTGTATATGGACGAGAAGATAGAAAAATACATCGTGGATCTGGTGTTCGCCACCCGCGACCCTCAGAGTTATAATCTCGCTTCACTCAAGAATATGATTTCCTACGGAGCCTCTCCGCGTGCCAGCATAAGCCTGTGCGCGGCTGCCAAGGCCTACGCGTTCATCAAGCGCAGGGGATATGTGATCCCTGAGGATGTGCGTGCCGTGTGCCACGAGGTGCTTCGCCACAGAATCGGTCTGACATACGAGGCTGAGGCTGAAAATGTCAGCACGGATGAGATTATAGAGCAGGTAATCAATGCAGTCATCGTCCCATAACAATACTTCGAAGGTCTCCACGACCGAATTCCTGAAGAAGGTGCGGAAAATCGAGATCCGCACCAAGAGTCTTTCGCATCAGATATTTGCGGGAGAATACCACTCTGCCTTCAAGGGTCGCGGTATGACTTTCAGCGAAGTCCGTGAGTATCAGTGGGGTGACGATGTCCGGTCTATGGACTGGAACGTCACCGCGCGTCTCCGCCAGCCTTACATCAAGGTGTTCGAGGAGGAGCGCGAGCTCACGATGGTGCTTCTTATAGACGTGTCCCGAAGCGGACTGTTCGGAAGCCGGGAATCTACCAGGCGCGACCGCATAGCCGAAGTGGCGGCGGTGCTGAGCTTCAGCGCCATCCTGAACAACGACAAGGTCGGCGCGCTGTTCTTCTCCGACAAGGTGGAGAAGTTCATCCCTCCGAAGAAGGGCCGTTCGCACCTCCTCCATATAATAAGGGAGATGCTCGAGCTCGAGCCGACTTCCGACGGGACGGACATTTCCGTGGCTATGAAGTTCCTCACCGGAGCCATCAAGAAGAAGTGCAACGCCTTCCTTCTGAGCGACCTTCTGGATGTGGACTCTCAGGCCAATCCCCGCTACGAGGAGGCTCTGAAGGTGATGACGGGCCGTCACGACCTGTCGGTCATCAGGGTCAGCGACCCTCTGGACAGGGAACTCCCTCCGGTGGGCCTCATCCACATCAAGGACAGCGAGACCGGCAGGGCTTCCTGGATCAACACCGACAGCGCGAAGGTGCGCGCGGCCTACAGGAAGTGGCATGCCGATTTTACGGACCGGTACACCGCGCTTCTCAACAGGTACAAGGTCAAGTCCATCGAGGTGAGCACGGAAGGGGATTATGTTAAATCGTTAATGGGCTTGTTCAGATGAAGATTCTGAGTGTAATATTGGCTTTGACCCTTGATGTCATTCCCTTCGGAAAGACTTTTCTGGAGCCGTTGAACCCGCGCGATTCGGTTCTGGTCGCCGACCAGTTCCGCTACGGGTTCTCTCTCGAGAAGAAGGATGCCGGCGCGGGGCTTGGCCTGGGCGACCTGTCCAAGGTATGCAACGACACGCTGGTGCTGGTAAAGGATTGGCAGATAGATACTTTGAAGAACGGTTCGGTCAGCTGCCACGTGGTGGTGGCCCCGTTCGAGGAAGGCAGTTACGAGCTTCCGGACATCTATGTCCTGAGGGCTCACGAGGACGGCACTACGGACACGCTCCGTTTCGAAGGCTCGAAGCTTGAGGTGAAGTCCATTCCGGTCGATACCGCCACATTCGAGGTGAAGCCGCTCAAGGGGCAGATCAATTATCCGCTGACGTTCAGGGAAGTGCTCCCGTATCTGGCGGGCGCATTGGCATTGGCCGCCCTGATAGCGCTGGGCATCATATTCCTGCCGCGGCTGTTCAGAAAGAGGTACGCCGAGGAGAAGCCGAAGGATCCGCCTCACATCGTGGCCCTGAGGGAACTGGAGAAGTACAGGAGCGACAAATACTGGGCTCCGGGCCATCAGAAGGCGTTCTATTCGGGCATCACCGACATTGTCAAGATATACATGGACGAGCGCTTCGCCATAGACGCGCCGGAGATGACCACCGGGGAGCTTTTCACCGAGCTGAAGGGTCGGGAAGGCATCACTCCGGAGATGTACGACGCCCTGAAGGACCTGTTCGAAAGGGCTGATTATGTGAAGTTTGCCAAGTATGTGGCAAGTGATCAGGACAACGCGGCGGCACTTCCGCTCTGCGTGAACTTCGTCACGTCCACATATCAGGCGCAGCTGGAAAAGGAGGGAGGTAAAGATGTTCTTTGAGTATCCCGTTCTGCTGTGGCTGCTGGCTGTTCCGGCGGCGTTGACCGCTCTCTATATTTACAGGGAACTGAGCGGAAAGGTTCCGCATTTCAGGGTAGGCAGCGACAAGGCGTGGAACGGCGGAAAGTCCAGTGCGCTCGCCGTTCTGGCCCACGCTCCGTTCGCGCTGAGGATGACCGCGCTGGTGCTTATCGTTCTGTGCATCGCCAGACCGAGGTCTTCGTCGCAGGTGGAAAAGATTGATACCGAGGGTATTGACATAGTGTTCGCGATGGACGTGTCCACCAGTATGCTGGCCCGGGACTTCACGCCGGACCGAATCAGCGCTGCCAAGGACATAGCCATCGAATTCATCTCCCAGAGGCCTTCGGACCGTATGGGCATAGTGGTGTTCGCCGGCGAAAGCTACACGCAGTGCCCGCTCACCACCGACCGCGCCACTCTGATAAATCTTATGAAGGAGATCCAGACGGACCTCATCGAGGACGGTACCGCCATAGGCAACGGTCTGGCTACCGCAGTGGCCCGCCTTACCACTTCGGACGCTCCGAGCCGCGTGATAATCCTTCTTACCGACGGCGTGAACAATATGGGCGAGATAACCCCTCTTACCGCTGCCCAGATAGCGCAGACCTACGGAATCAGGGTCTATACCATTGGCATAGGGGCCAACGGGGTCGCGCCTTATCCGGTAGTGACGCCGTGGGGAGTGGAGATGCGCAACATCCCTGTCGAGATAGACGAGGATCTTCTGAAGGAGATCGCTTCCGAGACGGGCGGCAGGTATTTCCGCGCCACGGACAACACCAAGCTCTCCGAAATCTATGCTGAGATCAACCAGATGGAGAAGGCCAAGACCAGCATAGACTCATTCCCGGTTTACAAGGAACTGTACCAGAATTTCGCCGTGTGGGCACTGGCCTGCCTACTGCTCAGCGCGCTGCTGGTTTTATTAGTCAGGAGGTTGCCGTAATGATACTTTTTGCTTCTGAAAAATATTTGTGGCTGCTGCTTCTGGTGCCTCTCTTCCCGATTCTGTATGCGGTGATGGCGGCGCTCCGCAGGAAACGTGTCAGACGCTTGGCCAGCAAGCAGATGGCCGAGGTGCTGATGCCTCATTACAGTGCCGGCAAGGGTTGGGCGAGGGTGATTCTCTTCTCGCTCGGATTCTTCTTCTTTGTGATAGGATTGGCCCGCCCGCAGATAGGGGCCAAACTGAGCGAGCACAGGACCCGCGGTGCGGAGATAATGATCTGTCTGGACGTGTCGAACTCGATGCTCGCGCAGGATTATTCGCCGAACAGGCTCGAGCGCGCGAAGATGAGCATCTCCTCGATGGTGGACAAACTCAGGGACGACCGCATAGGACTTATAATATTTGCCGGCACGTCCTTCGTGCAGCTGCCTATCACTTCGGATTTCGTGTCCGCGAAGGTGTTCCTGTCGTCGATAGACACCGGCTCGATCCCGGTTCAGGGTACGGCCATAGGCGATGCGATAATGACTGCGGCCAAGAGCTTCAGCGCGCAGAGCGAGAAAAGCCGCGTCATAGTGCTCATTACTGACGGTGAGAACCACGAGGACGACGCCGTGGCCGCCGCCAGGGAAGTGGCCAGGCAGGGCATACGCATATATACCATAGGTGTGGGATCGGCTCAGGGTCAGCCTGTTCCGGTGAACGGCTCCCTTCTGGAGGACAAGGACGGGAACATAGTCGTGAGCAAGCTGGACGAGGGAATCCTCAAGCAGATAGCCCAGGCCGGCGGCGGGGCCTATGTCCACGCCGGGAACCAGGAATTCGGGCTGAACCCCATCATAGACGAGATTCGCGCGATGGAAAGCGAGGAGTTTTCGTCCGTGGTGTTTGAAGAATACGACGAGCAGTATATGTATTTCTTTGCGCTCGCGCTGCTGCTTTTCGCAATTGAAGCTCTCATAGGGGAGCGCAGGTCAAAAAGGAGTCTGTTCAAATGAAAAAATTGGCATTGGTCATAGCGTTTTCCCTCTTCGGGGCGGCATCCCTGTTCGCTCAGGCGGACAAGAAGGAAGTTCGGCGGGGAAATTCCGATTACAGGAAGTCGAATTATAAGGAAGCCGAGATCCACTACCGTAAGGCGGCCCTGCAGGATTCGACATCGCTCGCGGCCACTTACGATCTGGCCAGCACCCTGTACCAGCAGAAGGATTATGAGGGCGCGGCCAATACGCTCTCCAAGCTGGAGGAGCAGGCGAAGGACAGCCAGTATGGCGACAGATACTACTTCAACAAGGGCAATGTCTCCCTCCAGAAGCAGGACTACAAGACCGCGGTGGAGGATTTCAGGCAGGCGCTTCTTCTCGACCCTTCCGATATGGATGCCAAGGAAAGCTACATCTACGCGAAGAAAAAGCTTGAAAATCAGCAGAACGGAGGAGGCGGGCAGAACGGTCAGCAGGACCGGGACAATAAGGACAACCAGGATAATCAGCAGAATCAGGACCGGAACCAGGATCAGAATCAGCAGGATCAGCAAAATCAGCAAAATCAGCAGGACCAGAATCAGAATCAGGATCAGCAGTCCGGACAGCAGCAGATATCCAAGAGCCAGGCCCAGCAGATGCTGAAGGCCATCCAGGCGCAGGAGAAGGAGACTCAGGAGAAGGTGGAGAAGGCCAAGGCGGAGAAGGCCAAAACCCGTCAGAAAGACAAGAATTGGTAGAAGATGAAAAGACTTTTCGCATTATTCATATCGACATTTATCGTCTGCGGCGCGTTTGCCCAGACGACCGTTAACGTCCAGGTGCCTTCCGTGGTGTCCCTGGACGAACAGTTCAATCTGAGCTTCATCGTGGAAGGTGACAGACCGTCGGACTTCCAGTGGCCCCAGACTCAGGATTTCGACGTGCAGTGGGGCCCTCAGACAGGCCGCAGTTCCCAGACCACCATCATCAACGGCAAGGTTACGAAAAGCGAAAGCACCACTTATACCTATGTGCTTATGCCTCGCAGCGAAGGCACCTTCACCATTCCTTCCTGCACCGTCAAGGTAAAGGGCAAGACCATAACTTCCAAGGCCGCCACCGTCAAGGTCGTGAAGGGCAGCGCCGCATCCTCATCCGGACAGTCGGCATCGTCTTCCAGATCGTCCTCAACCGCTGAAGTGAGCGGAGAGGACCTGTTCATGCGCCTTATCGTGGACAAGCGTAACGTGGTGCTGGGCGAACCGATCAACGCCACCCTCAAGCTCTACAAGCGGGTCAGCGTATCCGGATTCGAGGACGTGCATTTCCCGAGCTTCGACGGCTTCTGGAGCCAGTCCGTCAACAGCCCGAGCAACATCAATTTCCAGCGCGAGTCGCTTGGCGACGAGGTCTACGAGACCGCCGTGCTGCGTTCATACAGGCTTATCCCTCAGAAAACGGGGGAACTCACCATAGAACCTGCCGAACTGGTGTGCGTGGTTCAGGTCCGCAATGCCAATGCCGGCACGGGCAGCCTGTTCGACGCCTTCTTCCAGAACGACTACAGTTCCGTAAGGAAGCGCGTCAGGTCCAAGGCCGTCTCCATCAAGGTCGATCCGCTGCCTCAGCCGCAGCCTTCGTCCTTCTGCGGCGGTGTAGGCCAATTCAGCCTCACGGCGCAGCTCAGCCGCGATTCGCTCCTCACGCACGACGCCGCATCCCTTATAGTCAGGATAAAGGGACAGGGCAACCTCAATCTTCTGGAAGCTCCGAAGATCAAGTTCCCTGCGGATTTCGAAGTGTATGACGTCAAGACTTCGGACGAGGACGGCGTAAGGACCTTCGAATATCCGTTCATTCCGCGCTATCACGGCCATTTCACGCTTGGCCCGGTGGAATTCAGCTATTATGACATAGACGCCCGTCAGTACAGGACGATATCTTCCCAGCCGATAGAGCTGGACGTGCAGAAATCCCTGTCTTCGGACTCGGAGACCGCTCCGGTTCAGTACCGCGGGTCTGTCGCCAAGGATGTCAAGGATCTCGGTTCGGACATCAGGTACATCGCTCCGCACAGCTCCCGCCTGAGGGAGGAGGGCGTGTTCTTCGTGTCGTCGCCTCTGTTCCTGACGCTGTGCGTGCTGTTTGTGGTGGCGTCACTGCTTACCGTTCTTATCTTCTCGAAGGCCCGCAAGCGCCGTGAGGATGTGACTTCCGAGCGCAGACGCGGTGCGTCGAAGGCGGTCAGGAAGAGATTGGCCCTGTCCGAAAGCTATCTGAAGCAGGGGCTTGGCGCCGCGTTCTACGAAGAACTGCACAAGGCGCTGCTCGGCTTCGTGTCGGACAAGTTCTCTATGGATATGGCCGAGATGGACAAGGACAATATCCGTGAAAGGCTTCTCTCCGCCGGCGTTCAGCAGCAGGTGGCTGACGAATATGTCGGCCTGCTCGACACCTGTGAATATGCGCGCTATTCTCCGTCTTCGGAAGGTGAATCCCTGCGTGACGTATATAAGAAAGCACTTGACATAGTGGGAATTATGGACAACGGTCTTAAGAAGGGACATTCGAAGCGCGGGGCACTTCCGCTTATCGCGGCACTGACGCTTCTGGGCGGATTCTCCCAGAACCTGTGCGCCGCCGGACCCGATGCCTGGGAGGAAGGCGTAAGCCTTTATGCGGCAGGAGATTACCAGGGTGCGTTCGACAAATGGAAATCCATTCTGGACGAAGGCCAGGAAAGCCCTGAACTGTATTATAACCTGGGATGTGCCGGGTTCAAGCTCTCGGAGATATCCTGCGCCGTGCTTTACTACGAGAAGGCGCTCAAGCTCGACCCTACCTATTCCGATGCCAGACATAACCTGGAATACGTGTCCCAGTTCCTTCAGGACAGGATAGACACGGTGCCGGAGTTTTTCCTCGCCAGATGGGCGAAGGCCGTGCGCTCGATACTTGGTTCCGACGGATGGGCCGTCGTGGCTTTGATCGTGCTGGCGTTTGCCCTGGCCGGAGCCGTTCTGTATTTCCTGTCTTCGCGCAGGAGCGTGAGGGTGGCCGGGTTCGTCTCCGCCATAGCGGGTCTGCTGCTGTTCGCTGCCAGCCTGGCGTTCTCGGTTACGCTCAAGGAAAGCGCCACGGACCGGTCCTATGCCGTGGTGATGTCCGCTGTGACGGTGGTGAAGAGCTCGCCTGACGAGAACTCCGGAACGGATCTGTTTGTCCTTCACGAAGGTACGAAGGGCCGGATTATCCAGGAAATCGGCGGCTGGTACAACATCGAACTCTCCGACGGCCGCCAGGGATGGACGAAGAAAACTAACATTGAATTAATTTGACAATAAGGTTTTTTTTTCTATCTTTGTCGGTGATAGTGTAAACTTGAAAAAGTAACAAAGTAATATTTTATAAACACTCATGAAACTTAAAGCTTTAGTTATTGCAGGTGCTCTCCTCGTTGCAGGAGTGGCAAATGCGCAGGAGTCAGTCGTAACCAACTCCTTTAACAGTAACCTTTTTGTAGGCTTGAGCGCTGGTGCGAACGCATCTTTTGACGGTATCTACGGTGCCATCAAGGGTGACGGTTCACTGTCATCCGGTGTAGGTCTCGGCCTGGAACTTAGCCTTGGAAAGTGGTTTACTCCTGATGTCGGATTCCGTTTTGACCTTACAGGTCTTAACACTTCAGTAGGTAACGGATCAATTCCTTACTACGGACTCGGATGCGACATCCTCTGGGATGCGACCAACACATTCGGAGGCATCAATCCTGACCGTGTAGTGTCAGTTGTTCCTTACTTCCACGCAGGATATGTAAAGAGCGAGGGACGCGGCGCCGCTTTCGGTGCAGGTATCATGTTCCCTATCGCACTTTCAGAGAAATGGTCCATCGTTCCTGACATCCGTTTCGCAGGTTACGGTGACGCCATCCTTCTCGGATCAGGTTCAGGTGTTTGCGCATCTGTACTCGGACTCATCGGTGTTCAGTACCAGTTCGGCAAGACTACCAAGTTCCAGACAGCAGCGGCCGCTGCAGCTCCGCTTGCAGTAGCAGCCGCAGAGGCTGAGGCAGCAAAGGCTGAGGCTGATGCAGCTCAGGAGAAGGCTGAGGCTGAGAACGAGGCTCTCGCAGCTGAGAAAGATCAGCTCGCTAAAGAGAACCAGGCTCTCAAGGACGAACTCGCAGGTGCAGCTTCAGAGAACGAGGCTATCGTAAAGAACCTCATGCACACTCCTGCATGCGTTTACTTCGAGATTGGCCAGGCTACCCTCAGCGTGAAGGAGCTCGAGCACTTCGATCATATCGTAAAGACTATGGTCGCTCAGGGCAAGAACATCACCTTCACCGTTTCAGGTCACTCAGACAAGAACACAGGTTCAGTTCGCCGCAACAAGCAGCTTGCTAAGCAGCGCGCTAACTATATCGTAAAGCTTCTCACCGGCAAATACAACCTCAGCAAGGATCAGTTCGTGATCAAAGAGGCTGGCAACGAGAACATTTACAAGACTATCGAGCTTAACCGCGCCGTCATCATCGAGGCTGCCGAGTAATTCTCGAAAAGCATAAAAAAAGAGCATCTTGAATTCAAGGTGCTCTTTTTTTGTGTCCTGCCGGAGGCTGTTTCAGGCGTCAGCCCGTTCAGAGTTCTTCCAGCGCTTCTGCGACTACGAAATTGCTCCCTCCTATATATATGAGGTCTTCCGGTCCGGCCTGCGCCTTCGCTTTTTTCCAGGCTGATTTGACGCTGCCTTCGGCTCCGTCTGCGGGGCAGGGGGTAAGAGCCAGGTCCGGCCTGACTGCGTGAAGTCTCCTGTAGAGTTCTTCCACCGGCATCGCCCTTTCCCCTGCGGGAGCGCAGAGAAAGTATTCTGCTCCGGAAGGCATAAGCGGAGCGATGTCCTCCAGGGCCTTGTCCCGCATTATTCCATAGACTATGAACATCTTTTTCCCGTAAGAGGCCAGCTGGCGGAAATTGTACCTGAGTGCCGCCGGGTTATGCCCTATGTCGCAGATGGTGAGCGGCCTGCCGGACAGTGTTTCCCATCTGCCGCGGAGTCCGCTGATCCGGGCGGTATGGCTGATGGCATTGAGGTCCGCCTTGATGTTCAGCACTTTCAGCGAGGCCAGTGCGGTCCTGAGGTTAATGTCCTGGTATTCGCCCTTGAGGTCGAGTTCGATTTCGGGCAGGGCGGGGCAGACTTTATCTGCCGCATACAGCGGCGAGCCGGTCTCATCGGCCCTGGCCCGGAATACGGGCGCAGTTTCTTCATCTTCCGCCCAGATTACGGCGGGGATGCCCGGCTTTATTATTCCGGCTTTTTCTCCCGCTATCAGCGCCCTGGTGGAGCCCAGCATAGCGCAGTGGTCCAGTCCTATGCTCGTGATTACGGACAGAACGGGGGTTATGATGTTGGTCGAATCGAGCCTTCCGCCAAGTCCGACTTCGATGACGGCCCCTTTAGCTCCGACTTTCCTGAACCACCAGAAGGCCATCCCCGTGGTAATTTCGAAAAACGACAGGTGTTCTATCTGCTTTTCGTAAGTCTCGAGGAACAACATCACGTCTTTGCGGGGGATCATCTCATAATGAAGACCGCCTTCGCTGCTGATTATTTTGATGCGCTCCCTGAAATCCAGAAGGTGCGGGGAGGTGAACAGGCCGACCGGTCCGCCTTGCGCTGCGGCCCAGCCCACCGCGAGCATCGAGCTTACGGATCCTTTACCGTTCGTGCCGGCCACGTGTATGCAGGGACAGCTTTTCCACGGACTTCCGAGCGCAGCATCGAACTCCTGCATCGACTCGATTCCGGCCTTGTATGACGCGCCGGTGAAGCCGGTATTCTGGACGCTTGGGTGGCGTCTGAAAATATCCTCTATTAATTGGTCGTATTGCATACGAATTCAAAATTAACTATTTTTGAGGGATTTTAGCGCTATGACACAGTCATCTATTTTCCATTCGCCGTTCATCATAGACGGTCTGACTATGGATTCCACTCCGGCCGCACTGCTCGGGGAAGAGTCCGTGCAGAATGCCTGCGAGCCTGTCGTGGATGAAAGTCTGGATCCGTCTCCGGGCGGGTATCCCTTCGATGAGCGGAAGATAAACGATTATCTGAAGCTGGTAAGGGGCAGGGACTTCCCTCTGGAACTGCCGTATGCGCAGCCGTGGGCCAGATGCCAATTGGCCCGCAACCTGATAGACACGCTGTGGCGGAAGGGCAGATTCGTGCTTACGGACATCAGGCTCGGCGCCCGTGTGAGCTGGCGTGCGGAGAAGATCGGCGAGGGCGCCGCGCTCTATGCGGCCTGCGAAGGTGTGTCCGAATTGGCAGGGGATCTGGATCTTCCGATAGTGGAAAGGGACTTTTCCGAAGGCGAGCCGTCTATGTGCTTTGCTCCTGTCGGCCTGCAGAAGGGCAGGATGGTGGGCGAGACCCTGAAGGCGGATCCGGACAGCTGGATCATCTATATGCCTTTCGATACGGACGATTTTCATCTGGGCGGGTCGGCTCTGGCAAGTGCGCTTGGCATACAGGGCGGCGTGGCTCCGAAGATGGACGATCCGGATTATTTCATAGACTGTTTCGAGGTTATCCGCGAGATGGCGGAAGATTCGGTTCTGCTTTCCGGCTGCACGGTCGGAAGGGGAGGACTGATGGCGGCGCTTGATTCGATGACGTCCCGGGGTATCGGTGCGGCGGTGGATCTGTCCGATCTGAGGCGCGCGTACGGGTCTTCGGATCCGGTGAGGATGCTGTTTTCGGAGGTGCCTGGGGCGCTCATTCAGATCTCCGATGCGGATTTCGATTACGTGGATGCGGAACTGCTTCTGCAGGATGTGATGTATTTCCCTCTGGGACATCCCGTCCCGGGCAGGAAGGAGGTCAAGGTGTCGTGGAGCGACAAGCCGGCGCTGGGTGCCATTTTGGATTCGCTGGTCAGGTAGTTGATATAGTTCAATATTTTTTGTAACTTCGCAACCCTTTATGGGATTTGCGTTTCGCTCGTGCGGACCGACATCTGAATTTAAATTAAAAACAATATAGTTAATTATGACAGAGACAAAGAAAAGGGTCTATACTTTCGGCGGAAAGACTGCCGAGGGTGACGGCTCCATGCGCGAGCTCCTTGGTGGAAAAGGAGCTAACCTGGCCGAAATGAGCAGGCTGGGGATGCCGGTTCCGGCCGGATTCACTATTACTACAGAGTGCTGCGCTGAGTATTACGCTCTCGGTGGAGGCTATTCTGAGGAACTTAAGAAGGAAGTTGCCAAGGCACTTGCAGCCACCGAGGCCATTATGGGCAAGAAATTCGGCGACGAGAACGATCCGCTTCTCGTAAGCTGCCGTTCAGGCGCCCGCAGCAGTATGCCTGGTATGATGGATACCATTCTCAACATCGGTCTTTGCTCTGCTACCCTTCCGGGAATGATTAAGAAGACTGGCAATCCACGTTTCGTATATGACGCATACCGCCGTCTCATCATGATGTATTCAGACGTCGTAATGGAGAAGGCTGAAGGTATCGAACCTGCTGACGGTCAGGGTATTCGCCAGCAGCTCGACCGTATGATGCAGACCCTCAAGGACGAGAAGGGATACAAGTCCGACACCGACATCACCGCTGATGAGCTCAAGGATCTCTGCGACAAGTTCAAGGTCCGCATCAAGGAAGTTCTCGGCGTGGAGTTCCCTGACAGCGCAGAGGCACAGCTCTGGGGATCAATCGGCGGCGTATTCAAGAGCTGGAACGGAAAGCGCGCCATCGCTTACCGCCGCATCGAGAAGATTCCGGATGACTGGGGCACGGCAGTGAACGTACAGTCTATGGTATTCGGCAATATGGGCCCTACTTCTGCTACAGGTGTGGCATTCAGCCGTAACCCTGCTTCCGGAGACAACAAGTTTTACGGAGAGTGGCTCATCAACGCACAGGGAGAGGATGTCGTAGCGGGTATCCGTACTCCTAACCCTCTCAACGAGGCTACCAAGACCGAGCACAACAAGGACCTCGAGAGTCTCGAAAAGGCTATGCCAGAGGTATATGCTGAACTTGACGACATCAGAAAGCGTCTCGAGGAGCACTTCCACGATATGCAGGACATCGAGTTCACCATCCAGGACAAGAAACTCTATATGCTCCAGTGCCGTATCGGCAAACGTACCGGCATCGCAGCCCTCCAGATGGCTATGGATATGCTTGACGAGGGTATGATAGACGAGAAGACCGCTGTTATGAGGGTATCACCTTCACAGCTCGACGAGATTCTTCATCCTATCCTCGATCCTGCTTCAGAGAAGAAGGCCGAGGTTATCGCCAAGGGTCTTCCAGCTTCACCTGGCGGGGCTGTCGGAACTATTGTCTTCACTTCAGAGGCCGCTATGGATGCAGCTGCGAAGGGTCTCAAGACCATCCTTATCCGCGAGGAGACTTCTCCTGAGGACATCGAGGGTATGCGCGCTTCAGCAGGTATCCTCACTACCCGCGGAGGTATGACCTCACACGCCGCACTCGTTGCACGCGGATGGGGCAAATGCTGTATCGTGGGCTGCGAGGCCATGAAGATCGACTTCGAGCACAAGACAGTAAGCTTCGCAGGAAGCGACGCAGTATACAAGGAGGGCGACTGGTTCTCACTCAACGGTGCCAAGGGCGCAGTTTACGCTGCCAAGATCGACACTATGGACGCTTCAGAGAACCCTCTCTTCGTAAGATTCATGTCCATCGTGGACAAATACCGCAGACTTGGCATCCGTGCCAATGCCGACACCCCTGAGGATGCACAGCGTGCGCTTCAGTTCGGTGCAGAGGGCGTGGGCCTGTTCCGTATCGAGCATATGTTCTACGGAAAGAACAGCGAGACACCTCTTGCCAAGCTCCGCAAGATGATTATGTGCAACACCGACGGGGAGCGCCGCGCGGCACTTGCCGAGCTCGAGCCGTTCATCAAGGCTTCTGTAAAGGCGACCCTCCGCGTTATGGACGGCAAGCCTGTCGTATTCCGTCTTCTCGACCCGCCTCTTCACGAGTTCGTGCCTAAGAGCGAGGACAAGAGGGCTGAACTGGCCAAGGACCTGGGCATCAGCGTAGAGGAAGTGGACAAGCGTGGCGAGAACCTCCACGAGGTCAACCCTATGATGGGTCACCGCGGAGTACGTCTCCACATCACTTACCCTCTCATCGCCGAGACTCAGTACCGCGCCATCTTCACGGCTACCGCCGAGCTTCAGGCAGAGGGATATCATCCGCAGCCGGAGATTATGATTCCTGTCACGATCTCAGCACGCGAGCTTGAGTTCCAGAAGCCGTTCTGCGAGAGGATCCGCCACGAAGTGGAGGAGGCTACGGGACAGAAGATCAACTATCATTTCGGTACTATGATCGAGATCCCTCGCGCAGCTCTTACCGCTGACCGTATGGCCCGCACTGCAGAGTTCTTCTCATTCGGTACCAATGACCTTACCCAGATGACCTTCGGATTCTCACGCGACGACGTAGGAACCTTTATGGGCGACTACCTCGGAGACAAGATTCTGGATGCAGATCCGTTCCAGACCATCGACGTCAAGGGTGTGGGCCGTCTTGTGGAGCACGGAGTTACTGCAGGTCGCAGCAAGCGTCCTGAACTTATGTGCGGCGTCTGCGGTGAGCACGGCGGAGATCCTGATTCCATCTCGTTCTTCAACAAGATCGGTCTCGACTATGTCAGCTGCTCTCCGTTCCGCGTTCCTATCGCGCGTCTGGCAGCCGCTCAGTCAGCCATCAGGCAGAACGACTAATTCGGTTTATAATAATAGAAACGGGCAGGCCTGCAAGGCTTGCCCGTTTCTGTTGTAGAACATTTAACCGGATTTTCCCGAAAAGTAAGGTCCTCAGATATTATGTATCTTTGTAGTGACGAAATTAGACGGATTATGACACTTTTGGAAGCGATAGAGGCCAGGCATTCGGTGAGAAGATACCGGGCAGTGCCTGTCCCGGAGGATATTCTGAATGCTCTGCGTTCGCAGATCGTGGCGGTCAATGAGGCCGGCCATCTGCATATTCAGCTTGTGACGGATGAGCCGAAGGCTTTTTCCGGGCCAATGTCCTACGGCAAGTTCTCCGGGGTGAGGAATTATCTCGTGATGGCGGGGGAGAAGGGAGATGATCTCGACGAGCGCATCGGCTATTATGGCGAGGGACTGGTTCTGCTTTGTCAGCAACTGGGGCTTAATACCTGTTGGGCAGGCCTCAGTTACAGGAAAGTTCAGGGGACTTATGCGCTGGAAGAGAATGAGAGGATCGCCTGCTACATAGCCGTTGGCTACGGCGAGACGCAGGGAGTTCAGCACAAGAGTAGGCTTCTTGGGGAGATCTGCAATGCCGGAGACGGCACTCCGGAATGGTTTCTCAGGGGCGTTCAGGCTGCTCAGCTTGCTCCTACGGCTGTCAATCAGCAGAAGTTTTTTATCGAGTACCTTGGCCCTTCAGACGAAGGCCTGCCGAAAGTCTCCATCCGCAAGGG
>CAVBDE010000011.1:0-34598 GCA_963594055.1 Anaerovoracaceae bacterium
AACGCTTCCCCGAGCACAGGGATTATCACCATAAGGAACGAGAACTGCGCCACCACGTCACGGCGTCCCCCGACCAGAAGTCCGGCCGAAATCGTGGTCCCGCTTCGTGAAAGGCCCGGTATCACCGCCACCGCCTGAGCCAGTCCGATGGCCAGGGCCTGCAAGTAGGACAGCCCGTTTCTGTGGGCATTGGCCTTCCTGCAAGAAGAGTTCGAAACGGTGTCGGAGAAATACAGCAGCACCGCAGTCAGAAGAAGTGCGCCGCCCACCACATAGAGCGAAGAGAAGAGCGCCTCCACCTGGTCCTTGAAGAACATTCCCACGATGAAAATGGGCACCGTGGCGAGGAGGAGCTTCAGGACATAGTCCGTCTCGTCGCACTTGCGGAAGCTGAAAAAGCCTTTCAGAAGGCCCCAGATCTGTTTTCTGAACACCACTATGGTCGCCAGCACGGTAGCCACGTGGACCACCACCTCGAACATCAGGTCCGAGCTGCCCTCCACACCGAGAAGTTCACGGCCTATGGCCAGATGCCCGCTGCTGCTGACGGGAAGAAATTCAGTGAGGCCCTGTATCAGCCCCAGAAGTATGGATTGCCACCAAGTCATGGTTATTTGTCTTTCGGTTTACGTACGATCGAAACTATTATCACCGCGATGCCGGCCACTATCACTATCGGCGCCAGAACGATGCGCCTGAAATCGAACATCGCATAATTGAACACCTGCGGATCCTTCACCCCGCCGCCGCTCATCAGTATGAAGCCGAGCAGAATGAGCGCCACCCCGGCCAGCAGTATATACAGGCCCTTCCTGTCAATGGGCATCCTGTCATTATCCATATAATTCATCTTTAGAGAGTCTTACCAATTTCCCCATAACGGCGCAGGCGCACAGCAGGCACACCAGCACGCCGAGCAGGACAAGCCCCGCCCCCACTATCGCAAACACCTTCACGTCAAGCAGTTCGAACACCTGCGGGAAGGACCTGTGAATGTATGCCAATCCTCCCGCAATTATCGCGCAGGCAATCAGGGCCGACAGCACGCCCATCAGGGCCGCCCGCCTGAAGAACGGACGCGAAAGGAACATGTTGCTCGCACCCACCAGCTGCATCGTGTGTATGCTGAAGCGGGACGCATAGATATTGAGCCTTACGGTATTCGAAATGAGCACCACCGAGATGAACGTCAGCAGCAGCACCACCACGCCCAGGACCAGCCCCGCCTGCGCGGTGACCGCCCCCAGGGAATCCACTATGGCCGCCTGTGTAACCGCCGATTCGACATAGGGATACTCCACAATCCTGTTCAGCACCATATCCAGCGAATCCGGCTGGAAATACTTCGAATACACCAGCACCTCTATGGAACTCGGTACGGGGGAAGTCACGAACACGTCCGCGAAATCCTTTCCCAGCATATCCACAAGCTCTTCCGTCCCCTGCTCCACGCTCACATAGCGCGTACTCTTCACGAACGGGGCCTGCTCCAGCTCCCTCTGCACCTCCACGGCCTTGACTGCCGGAGTGCCCTTCTTCAGAAACGCGGTGATATGGATATTCTCCTTGAAATAGTTCTCCACCGACTTGGCATTGAGGGCCAATATGGCCGAAACGCCCACCAGCAGAAGCACCAGTGAAATGCTGACGACAGAGGACACGGAAGCTCCTGCAATCCTCTTTTTCAGACTATTATTTCTCTTGCGGCTCATTTCAAATGGCGAATTTAGGAAAAAATTTCGTATCTTTGAGCCAAATGGACAATTCTGCTAAAAAAGTACTTTTCGTCTGCTCGGAGATATATCCGTATCTCCCGGAGAGCGATATGGCCAACATCGGGCGTTTCCTGCCGTCAGGCACTCAGGAGAAGAAGAAGGAGATCCGTGCCTTCATGCCCCGCTACGGCTGCATCAACGAGAGGAAGAACCAGCTTCACGAAGTCATCCGCCTCTCAGGTATGAACCTTATAATCAGCGACGTGGACCGTCCGCTCATTATCAAGGTGGCATCCATCGCCTCTGCCAGGACCCAGGTTTACTTCATAGACAATGAAGACTATTTCAAGCGCAAGCAGCTTGAAAGGGACGATGACGGCAAGTTCTTCGAAGACAATGACGAAAGGGCCATCTTCTTCGCACGCGGAGTGCTGGAGACCGTCAAGAAGCTCAGATGGGCTCCGGACATCATCCATTGCCACGGGTGGATCTCGCATCTGCTCCCGGTATATCTCAAGAAAGCATACAGGGACGACCCTATATTCACTAACAGCAAGGTCGTTCTTTCATTCTACGACAACACCCCGAACGAGATGTTCTGCAAGGACTTCCAGCAGAAGGCGCTGTTCGGAGGCGTGACGGAGAAGGACCTTGATCTGCTCAAGGACCCAAGTGGCATAAATCTTGCCAAAACAGCAGCGAAATTCGCCGACGGCGTCATCCTGGCGGGTGAGAACGTGCCGACATCCCTGGTAAGCTATTGCAGGGACCGCGGACTTCCTGTCCTGAAGAGCAAAGCGAAGAGCATTGCGGACGGAAGTTATATCGACGAATACAACGCATTTTACGATCAGTTCTAAGATGAAGTTTTTTGCTAAAGCATCTATCCTGGGGGCAGCGGCCTGCGCCCTCTTTTCGTGTGTGGAGATAAATACAGGCATCGGAGGAGACCTGGTGCCGGTGGACAGCCGCTACAAGGTCTATTCTGTGGAGATTCCTCTTGACGAGGTGGATATGCGCATGGCGGACTCCCTGTCCGGCTACTCGCAGTCCCGCATCACCATTGGCGCGATAAAGGATGACACCTTCGGCACCACCGCCCGCGAAAGCGCAGTGACCATCGTTCCGCTCTACGACACGCTGAACTTCGGAAATGTGCAGAAAGTCAATTACTTCACCATGACCGCGGCCTTCGACACCACCTCGGTGTCCGCCGAAGGGAACGAGCGCATCCTCCAGAGGGTCTATGTAACCGAGCTCGAGAGCGGTATCGACTACACGAAACTTACGGATGCCAATGACTGCGCGGGCCTGATCAGGCACGGCACCGGGAGCATAGTCAAGGGAACGCCGATAATTGACGGAGCTTCGGACCTGACCCTGAACTTCACAGACGACTTCGCCTGGAAGCTCATCAACGGGACCAACGGACTGGTGCTGTCTTCCGAGATGGACAAATACTTCGAGGCCGTTCCGGGCCTGTACATCTATACCGACAAGCCTTCGTATGAAGGCGGCCGCATCAACACCTTCGATGTGCAGATGAACTACAACAGCTCATCCTACTATCTCGAAAGCAACTACGGAGAGCTGAACATCAACTCCATATTCGACGAGGAGGTCGGTGCGGTGGACACGAGCTTCTTCTTCTATTACGGAGCTACCAAGTTTACCCAGCTCGACACGCTCATCACAGACTATTCGAACGGTTCGTTCCCTCAATACGCATTCAACGTCACCAGACACGAGACACGCCCATTGGCAGGCAAAGCCACGGACAAGGTCTATGTGGAAGGCGGTGCGGGCCTGAAACCGGTCATTCCGGCACTGCCGCTCAAGCATCTGGCAGAGAAGGCCATCCAGGACACACTGCTCGCACAGGGAAGAAGCAGCGCAGATTACACGAAGGCCATCATCAACAAGGCCACGCTGGTACTTCCGTTCTCTATGGACACGCCTTACACCAAACTGGATTCGCACTTCCCGCCGAGACTCAGCCCGACCTGCCGCATCTGGACGGACACCACCTCGACCTTTATGGGCCTGACTGACGCCAGCATGGAGAACGAGAATATGGGAGACATCAACCGCAGCATCTGCGTATATTCCCCGGACATCACCTACCATCTGCAGCAGGTTCTGCTCAAGGATGAAGATGAGGATGAAGGGTTCAAGACCGGAAACTACGACATCTGGATGCTTCTTATGAGCGAACAGACCACCACGACGTCATCTTCAAGCAGTTCATCCAGCGACTACAGCGAATACCTGCAGTACCTGGCATACCAGAGCTATTACAACAGCATGTACGGCAGCAGCAGTTACGGCTACGGAAGCAGCTATTACAGCAACTACTACAGTTACCTGCTCGCCGCGATGTACGCCAGCGGCAGTTCCAGCACCACCAGCACCGAGTACGCTCTCGACAAGGACGCCTACTTCAAAGCCGTGCTGTACGGTCCTGAAAGCACCGAAGGACATCCTTCCCTGAAACTGGTATTCTCCATCCCGGAAGAGTAATCCGGAGCCGGACATAAAACAAAAAGGTCAGGAACTCATACGTTCCCGACCTTTATTTTTAAGTGAGGTTAAAATTAACCGAGTTTCTCAGCGACTTTGTCAATAGCGTCCTTAACGGTAGAGATATTGGCTGTCTCCTCATCTGGAATCTTGATACCGAAAACCTTTTCGAATTCCATAAGAAGCTCTACTGTGTCAAGTGAATCGGCGCCAAGGTCGTTTGTAAAGTTAGCGGTCTCTGTAACCTCTGAAGGCTCAACACCGAGTTTGTCCACGATGATGTCCTTTACCTTCTTTACGATTTCTGCGTACTCCATTTTTAATTAAAGATTTAAGTTTATAATTTAAATAGTTTCATTCGAGTATAGACGACAAATATAATTATTTTTCTCCATTCTGCAAAACCGCTTCCTGAGGGGCCGAGAGCCTGAGCCAGATGCGCAGGCCGTTGCAGCAGTTAAGCAGGAAAAAGCAATATTTGATGATGTATATCAGGATGAACGGATCGCCGCTCTGCCGGTACGAACTGGTCCAGAGCGCTATGGAGAAGATGTTCACTCCTATCCAGAATATCCACTGCTCCATATAGGCCGTGGACATAAGAAACTGACCGATGATGTTGCAGACCACAGGAAGCGTGTCCAGCACCACCGCAGTCCTGATGAACGAAGTCGCCGCGCTCCTGTCGAACTGCGCAAGCAGCAGATATACGGCCACATTCATCAGCAGGAACGCACCTATGGCGATTGGCCACATCCCCTTTTTGAACCGGCGGGCCTGCACATAACCCTTGCGTCCCTCGCGCTTCTTCCACTGGGCGAATCCTATGAACTGCATCGGCACGAAATACAGCAGGTGCAGAAGTCCGTTCCCCAGACCGCCGTTGCCGTTCTTCCAGTTCAGGATGCAGGCTATGCCGTAGATGGACACGTCGAAAAAGCTGAAGAAGAAAGTCAGCATCTGCCCCGTGGCCGAAGTGACCGTCCCCACCACGCCCATTATCGAGCCGAACGCCGATATCAGCAGCATCAGACGCCCTTCAGTGGAGTCATGCAGTCCGAAGGCCGTAGCCAGACACACCGCCACCGACATCCCCACCATAATGAAGATACCGAAATATTTATTGAACTTGTCGTCGTTAATCATTGGTTGTCAATTCTTTCTTTATCTTTTCGGCCAATGCGGGCCCTACCAGCGCGGAGATCTCCTCCTCCTGGGCCGCCGCGATGCGCGCCACACTGCCGAAGTGCATCAGAAGCCTCTGCGAAGTGCGTTCACCCACCCCTGAAATCTGCGTCAGAGCGGACTGCACCTGCTGTTTCGAGCGCAGCGAGCGGTGAAACGTAATACCGAACCTGTGCGCCTCGTCACGTATATGGGTCACCACCCTGAACGCCTGCGAGTTCCTGTCCAGAAACAGCGGATACGGGTCGTCCAGCAGCACTATCTCCTCCATTCTCTTGGCCAGGCCCACCACGGTCATCGAATTCTGCAGGCCAAGCTCCTCTATCGCCTGCATTGCAAATCCGAGCTGTCCCTTGCCTCCGTCTATGATAACCAGCTGAGGCAGATCCTCCGGATTCTCGGCCATCAGGCGCGAATAGCGGCGGCCCACCACCTCCTTCATCGAGGCGTAGTCATTGGCCCCGACCACGGTCTTGATCTTGAACTTGCGGTAATCCTTTTTCGAAGGCATGCCGTCACGGAAGACCACGCACGAAGCTACCGGATTGGTGCCCTGGATGTTGGAGTTGTCGAAACACTCTATATGCACAGGCAGTTCGCCCATTCCGAGCACGCCCTTGAGCTGTTCGAGAGCTTCCTTCTTGAACTCCTGCGGATCGGTCTTTTCGAGCTGGCGCAGGGAATTGAAATGGAATTCCTTCGCGTTCTTCAGGCTCAGCTCCAGAAGTGCAAGCCTGTCGCCGCGCACCGGTATCCTGAACTCCACCCCTTCTATCTGAACATCCGGATAAAACGGCACTATAACCTCGTGGGAAAGCGCCCCGAGCCTTTCCTCTATTTCTGCGATGAAAGTGCTGAGGATCGCCTCCTGACTTTCCTCTATCCCCAGACGGAACTCCAGATTGAGACTCTGGATTATCGCTCCGCCCTTGAGTCGCAGGAAATTGCCGAACACGCGGGAAGAATCTATCACCAGCGAGAACACGTCCGCATTGATGGAGTTGTTCCCCGTCACGATGCTCTTGCTGTAGTGCTCGGAGAGCAGGTCTATCCTGGATTTGTACGCCTGGGCCAATTCGAAATCAAGTTCGCCTGCCGCCTCCTGCATCCGCTGCCTGTAATCCCGGATGAGCGGCGCACTTTCGCCCTTGAGAATCTGCACCACTTCGTCTATGTCCTTCGCGTAAGTGTCCGGGGACACCTTTCCGGTGCAGCAGTCCAGGCATTTGCCTATCTGGGAGTCCAGACAGGGACGGAATTTGCCCTTCTCCACCGCATCGGCGGTGATCTTCAGCGAGCAGGAACGGATGGGGTAAAGCGAAGTGACGAAATCAAGCAGCTTGCGGGCGTGATAGACGGAACTGTACGGCCCGAAATAAAGCGAACCGTCACGCACCACCCTGCGGGTAAGGAATACCCTGGGGTAAAGCTCCCGGGTCACGCAGATCCAGGGATAGGTCTTGGAATCCTTGAGAAGGATGTTGTACCTGGGCTTGTACTGCTTTATGAGGTTGTTTTCCAGCAGGAGAGCGTCTGATTCGCTGTCCACTACCGAATACTGGACGTCGCTTATCTTCGCGACGAGGGCTCGGGTCTTGGTGTTCAGCCTGGCGGGGTCCACGAAATACTGCGAAACCCTCTTGCGCAGGTCCTTGGCCTTGCCCACATAAATAACCGTTCCCTCGGAGTCGTAATATCTGTAGACCCCGGGGGAATGCGGAAGCAGCTCTATTTTGTCTCTAACGTCCAAGGGCTTCCCTGACGGCCTTTTCTATGTCGTCGCCGCGGAGGTCTCTTTTGAGAATGGTTCCGTCAGGACCGAAAAGCATAATCTGAGGAATTCCCTGTATGCCGTAGATGTCGGTAGGGATTCTCTGTGCGTTGACTATCTGGTTCCATACCACGCCGTGCTCCGCTGCAGCTGCGGCGGTGTCTTCAGGCTTGTCCCATACGGCTACGCTCAGCACGTCGAAATTCTCTCCCCTGTAGGTGTTGTACACCTTGGCGATGTTGGGAATTTCCCTCTTGCAAGGGCCGCACCAGCTGGCCCAGAAGTCCACGAGGACATATTTGCCTTTGCCGATGTAATCGGAGAACTTGACTCCGTCCACCTCGAAATCGGTGAACATGCAGCCCTCTCTGGTTGAAAGGCTGGCGTCGATGAAGGCGGAGATCTTCTGAACGGACTCATCTTCCTTTACCTTTTTTCCCAGGGATGCCAATACCTTCTGCGCATCCTCCGCGTCAGGGTTCACCTCTGAAAAATATGTCTTGAAAGCTTCAAGACCCAGGGCATTGTTCCTGTTCTTCTTTATGGTGGAGAGGCACAAGTTCTCCAGAGACTCGATAGTGGCGTCATACAGGGAATCGACAGCCTCGTCCAGAGCCTCGGCGCTCAATTCGGCATTGGCCTTGAGTGCGCTGTACTCGGTATTGAATGTGTTTACCATCTCCTCTACCTGGGATTTGAACTGTGCGGTCTTTTCTTCAACGTTCTGGCCGTTGGCACAGCCGACGAAAAGCAGGGACGAGAGAGCGATAAGTGCAAAAAAACGTTTCATAAATTATTGGATTTTAACAAAAACAGTCGGCCTCGAGTTCGAAACCGACTGCTAATATAGTTATTTTCTTAATGAAAATTACTTGCTGTCCCTACGAGGACGACGGTCGCCGCGACGTCCGCCACGGTCTGAACGACCGCCCTGACGTCCTGCGCCCGCTGCCTGCGCATTGGCTGCCGCGATGGCTGCAGGAGTAAGATCCTGCTTGCCATACTTCTCACCGTTGCAGATCCAGACCTTTACGCCGAGCGCACCGACCTTGGTGTTTGCAACTGCGAGAGCGTAGTCGATATCGGCACGGAATGTATGGAGAGGTGTACGACCTTCCTTGAACATCTCGCTGCGAGCCATTTCAGCACCGCCTACACGGCCGCTGATCTGAATCTTGATACCTTCTGCGCCTACACGCATGGTGTTGGCAACTGCCATCTTGATGGCTCTGCGGTAGCTTACACGTCCCTCGATCTGACGGGCGATGGAGTCAGCCACGATGTGAGCGTCAACTTCAGGCTTCTTTACCTCATAGATATTGATCTGAACATCCTTCTTGGTGACTTTCTTAAGCTCTTCCTTGAGTTTGTCAACCTCGGTGCCGCCCTTTCCGATGATGAAGCCCGGACGAGCCGCATAGATGGTTACTGTGATAAGCTTAAGAGTTCTCTCGATAATGATCTTCGAAAGAGAAGCCTTGGCAAGACGGTTGTTAAGATACTTGCGGATTTCATAGTCCTCCGCAATCTTCTCACCATAATTTCCACCACACCAGTTAGAGTCCCAACCACGTGTGATACCGATACGGTTGCTGATAGGATTTGTTTTCTGTCCCATATTACTTGTTCTCTACTGGTTGTTTTACATCCAGAACAATAGTGACGTGATTTGAACGCTTGCGGATGCGTCCGGCTCTGCCCTGAGGGCAAGGACGGATACGCTTCAGCGTGCGGCCCGGGTCGACCATGATGGTCTTCACGATGACGTTACCGTTGTCCAGTTCCTTTGATTTTTCCGGGTTCTTTGCTTCCCAGTTTGCGATGGCACTCTTGAGAAGAACTGCCAGACGACCTGCTGCCTCTCTCTTTGAGAATTTCAGGAGATCGAGTGCGCGGTTAACTTCCACCCCTCTTACTGTGTCTGCAACAAGACGCATCTTGCGAGGAGATGTAGGTGCATCGTTAAGCTTTGCTACTGCAGTGACCTTTTTCTGCTCCTTGAGCTTTTCGGCCATAAGTCTTTTACGAGATCCCATGTTTATTCTCCTTATTTCTTGTTGTTGCCAGAGTGACCTCTGAATGTACGTGTTGGGGCAAACTCACCGAGTTTGTGACCTACCATCTGCTCAGTTACATATACCGGAATAAACTTGTTTCCGTTATGAACTGCGATTGTGTGTCCGATGAAGTCAGGGGAAATCATACTGGCGCGTGACCAGGTCTTGACCACCTCTTTTTTCTTGCTACCATCATTCATAGCAAGAATCTTCTTCTCCAGCGCTTCCTGGATATATGGACCTTTTCTTAATGAACGACTCATAATCTCTAAAGTTTAATTCCGATTATTTCTTTCTTCTTTCAATAATGAACTTGTTTGAAGTAGCCTTAGGATTACGTGTCTTGTATCCCTTAGCTGGCAAGCCCTTGCGTGAACGCGGGTGTCCACCGGATGCACGTCCTTCACCACCTCCCATAGGGTGATCGTGAGGGTTCATTACAACACCGCGGTTGTGTGGACGACGACCGAGCCAGCGGCTGCGGCCGGCCTTGCCGAAAGACTCCAAATTGTGGTCACCGTTGGATACGACGCCGACTGTGGCGCGGCAGGTTACAAGAACCATGCGGGTCTCACCTGAAGGCAGGCGAAGAACTGCGTGGTTGCCTTCGCGGGCAGCAAGCTGTGCGAAAGTACCGGCAGAACGTGCCATAGCGGCACCCTGACCAGGACGGAGCTCGATGGCGTGAACCATGGTACCAACCGGAATTTCACTGAGAGGGAGAGTGTTACCGACCTCAGGAGCGACTCCGCTTCCGGATTCCACCTTCTGGCCTACCTTAAGTCCGGCAGGAGCGATGATATAACGCTTCTCGCCGTCCTCATACTGTACAAGGGCGATGCGTGCGCTGCGGTTAGGGTCGTACTCGATGGTAAGAACCTCTGCAGGAACGTTGTCCTTGTTGCGAAGGAAGTCGATGATACGATACATTCTCTTGTGACCGCCGCCGATGTAGCGCATGGTCATCTGGCCTGTATTGTTACGACCGCCCGTACTCTTAAGAGGAGCCAGCAATGATTTCTGAGGCTTGTTTGTAGTGATTTCGTCAAAAGCACTGATAGCCTTGTTCCTTTGACCCGGGGTCGTAGGCTTGAATTTCTTGATTGCCATTGTCTATTCCTCCTAGATATTAGCGTAAAAATCTATCTTGTCCTCACCTGCAAGCGTGACATAAGCCTTCTTGTAGTGATTCATGCGGCCGCGGAGAAGACCAGCCTTGGTGTAGCGCTGCTTTCTCTTGCCGTGATAGTTTACTGTATTAACGTCAGCCACTGAAACGCCATAGGCTTTCTCGACTGCTTCCTTGATCTGAAGTTTGTTCGCCTTGCGGTCTACCACAAAGCCGTAACGGTTCAACTTTTCGCCCTGAGCCGTCAACTTCTCTGTAACGATTGGCTTAATTAAAATTCCCATCTCTTAGTCTGATTTATTTAACCCTGGCAGAGAGAACGTCCTGAACGCCGTCAACAAGCACGATTGAATTTGCATTCATGATGGTGTAGGTGTTGATTTCGTCCACGGTGATGACATTCACGTTCTGAAGGTTGCGGGATGAAAGGAAAATGTTGTTTGAATTGGCAGGAAGCACGAAGAGCACTTTGCGGTCACCGGCCTTGAGGTTGGCAAGGATCTGAATGAATTCCTTGGTCTTAGGGGCCTCCATCGTGAATGGCTCCACGAAGGTGATGGCGTTCTCTGCAGCCTTGTAAGAAAGCGCCGAGCAGCGTGCGAGCGACTTGACTTTCTTGTTAAGCTTGTGCCAGTAGCAACGTGGCTTCGGTCCGTGAATGGTACCGCCGCCTACAAATATACCTGCCTTGAGGGAACCGTGACGTGCGCCGCCGCCGCCTTTCTGACGGCCAAGCTTCTTCGTTGAGTGAGCGTTCTCACTGCGGTCCTTGGTCTTGGATGTTCCCTGACGCTGATTTGCGAGGTACTGAACTACATCGAGATAGATAGCGTGGTCGTTAGGTGTGATACCGAAGACCTTCTCATCGAGAGTTACCTGCTTTCCGGAATCTGTTCCGTCGATTTTGTAAACTGAAAGTTTCATACTCTTAAGCCTCCACAATTACATAAGAACCCTTGGCTCCCGGAACGGAACCCTTAACAACGATAAGATTGCTCTCTGGAATGAGTTTAAGCACCTGAAGGTTCTCAACTTTAACTCTGTCGCTTCCCATATGACCTGCCATACGCATTCCCGGGAATACGCGTGAAGGCCAAGATGATGCGCCCATTGAACCAGGGTGACGGAGACGATTGTGCTGACCGTGGGTCTGACCGCCTACTCCGGCAAATCCGTGGCGCTTAACGACGCCCTGGAAGCCTTTACCCTTTGAAGTACCGATAACATCTACGAACGCAGTGTCTGTGAAGACGTCTGCAAGTGCGACAGAGTCACCGAGTTTTAGCTCTCCCGCGAAGTCCGCCTTAAACTCGACGAGCTTGCGCTTAGGAGTGGTTCCTGCCTTTTTGAAGTGCCCCTGGAGAGGCGCGCTGGTGTGCTTTTCTGAAACTTCGTCATAGGCAAGCTGTACAGCGGCATAACCATCTTTCTCTACTGTACGGAGCTGCGTAACAACGCACGGACCAGCCTCGATAACGGTGCATGGAATGTTCTTTCCATCGGCACCGAAAACGGATGTCATTCCGATTTTCTTTCCAATTAATCCAGGCATTGGTTTAATAATTAATTGTTTATAAAATAAAATTTATTCGTTCCCCATTTTTAGGGGCTGCAAATTTATGAATAATATCCGAAAAGTCCAAATCCCGCTGAAAATAAATTGGCTCCGCGGAAAAGCATTGGATTTTCGGGCAGCGAAGAAAAGTCACCGCTCTGTCCGACAAAAGCACAATTTACGTATATTTGTTCTATGGACAGGTTTCTGGGCATAGTGATATTGGGAGCTGGACTGCTCGCGGGCGGATGCGGAGTGCATCAGGCGCACAAAGCGGCAGATGTGCGCACGGGCAGACAACAGACGGCCATAAGGCAGACAAACAGACGGCAGACGGCGGGCAGGCAGATGACCGTAAGCCAGTGCGACTCGCTTGGCAGGCTCAGGCGCTGCTCCCCGTCCACATATGATATAGACAGCACCGTTCTTTCGCGGTGCGATTCCGTCGTGAACGGCACCATACTCGAAAAGAACGCACCCGGCGGGGTGCTGTGCATCGTGAAGGACGGCACCGTCATCTACGAGAAGGCCTACGGGAACAGGCAGACCGTCCCCGCACCGCTGCCGATGTACACAGGCACCGTGTTCGACCTCGCCTCGCTGAGCAAGTGCGTGGGCACGGCCATAGCGGTGATGCAGCTCGCGGAGCAGAAGAAGATAGACCTTAACGCCCCGGTGGACAGGTATCTTCCCGGATATGCCAATTGGCACGAGGGGAAAAGGACGGTCAGGATCAGGGTGCGGGACCTGATGACCCACACTGGGGGTCTGGCGCCGTACATCCCCACCGACTCCCTGGCCAGGGCGTGGGGCGAATTCCAGCCCGACAGCCTCAGGAGCTACATCATACACGACCTGCCGCGGCTGGCCAGACCCGGCACCATGCGCATCTACAGCTGCCCGAGCTTCGTGAGCCTGCAGTACATAGTGGAGTCCGTAACCGGGCAGAAACTGTGCGACTATGTGCAGGAGAACATATTCGACGTGCTTGGCCTGAAGGACACAAGGTATCTGCCTCTCGACAGACCAATTGACCAGGAATACCTCTTCCGCATAGCGCCGACCGAAGTGCTGGTGCCCGGCACCACCGCCTGGAACCAGATCTCCCCGGACACCCGCAGCGGAGACATTCTCCTGGGCGTGGTGCACGACCCCATGGCCAGAAGGATGAACATGGGCAATTCCGGCAACGCTGGCGTATTCTCCACGGCCGACGACCTGGCGGTGCTCTGCACGGCCCTTATGAACGGGGGCGAGATAGACGGCAAACGCATCCTGCAGGCCAGGACCGTCAGGAAGATGTTCAAGGTACAGAATAAAAAAATTGGCCGAACCCTGGGATGGGACGCCACCAGCCCCTATGCCAGGTTCGTGGGCGAACGCCTGGGGAAAGACAGGTGCGTCTGCCACACCGGATATACCGGCACCTCCATCCTTATGGACCTGGACGAAAATCTGGCCATAATTTTCCTGACCAACGCGGCGCATCCGTTCGACAAGGGGTCCGTCATTCCGGCCCGCAAGGCCATATCCGAGATTGTAGGGGAAGCTTGCGGAAAATAGCGGTTTTTTAAGTAAATTTGTAGCGTTATGGTTCTGCCCCTGATAGACATAGGCTTCATCCACTTCACCATCGCCGACATACTGGACATCGTGATGGTGGCTGCAGTCATATATGTGGTGTTCAACTGGATCAAGGGGTCGGGCGCGGCCAACATCTTCATGGCCATCATCGCGCTCCTGCTTCTGCGCTTCCTGGTGGATGCACTGAACATGAAGATGATGTCTGCCCTTCTTGGAAAAATAATCGACGTGGGTACCATAGCGCTGGTCGTTATTTTTCAGCCGGAGATCAGACATTTTCTTTTCAATATAGGACGCAAGGCCTTCAATAGCAAGGACTCTCTGCTGAGCAAACTTCTCAACAAGGAAAAGCAGAGCCTGTCCGCCGGGTCCGTCGACGAACTGGTTCAGGCCTGCTTCGAGATGGGAGAGCAGAAGGTGGGCGCGCTCATCGTGATCCCCAACCAGGCCTCCATCGAGGACATCATCTCCACCGGCGACAAGGTGGATGCCAATATCAGCAAGCGCCTGATAGAGAACATCTTCTTCAAGAACTCGCCTCTTCACGACGGCGCGATGATCATAAGTGAGAACAGAATTCTCGCGGCCAGGTGCACCCTGCCGATCACCGACAGGACCAACATCCCCGCCAGATACGGAATGAGGCACAAGGCCGCCATAGGCGTAAGCGAACAGTATGACGTATCCGTCATAGTGGTCAGCGAACAGACGGGCGAAGTGTCATTCGTCACCGACGGCGTCATTACGCCAGTAAAGAACATCAATACACTCAAACTCCTTATAAGCGATGACAAGAGCAAGGCTGGAAGCGAAGATAGGGTTTGATCAGGTCAGGGAGCTTATATCCAACAGATGTCAGACTGAATATGCGGCCCGCAGAGTCGCGCAGGAGGAGTTTTCATCTGACGAAAGCGTAATAAAGGAAAGATTGGCACTCACCGACGAGATGCGTCTGGTGGTGATGTTCGAGGACAATTTTCCCGTCACGGGTTACATCGACGCGCTGCCCTTCCTTCAGCCCCTCGAGAAAAGCGGAAGCAGCATAGACGTCGCGTCCCTGGGCAAGCTCAGCACCCTTCTGGAGATCTCCAGACGCATCAGCAGCTTCTTTTCGTCCATCAAAGACGGAGTCTATCCCCTGCTGAAAAGACGGATTGGCCACATCGGCACATATCCCGAAATCAGACGCCGCATCGAAGGCATCCTGGACAAATACGGAGAGATCAAGGACTCCGCCTCGCCGGACCTTCTGCACATCCGCACCGAACTGCGCAACAAACAGGAACAGGTCTCACGCCGCGCCCAGTCCATACTCAAGAAGGCGCAGGACGACGGCATAGCCGAGCCCGAGGCCAATATAATCATCCGCGACGGCAAATTCCTGGTGCCGGTAAGCACCTCGAACAAGCGCAAGCTGTCCGGATATGTCTATGACTGCTCTTCTACCGGCAAGACCACCTTCATCGAACCTGCGGAAGTGGTCGAACTGGAGAACGACATAATGCAGCTCCGCTTCGAGGAGGCCGCCGAGATCTCGCGCATCCTCTACGCGTTTTCAGAGTTTCTGCGCCCCTATGTGCCTGACCTGTTGAATATTGCGGCAGAACTTGGCGAAATGGACTTCCTCATAGCCAAGGCCCAGACGGCGCTCGACTTCGTGGCCGGAATGCCTGTGGTCTCATCCGACGGGACCCTGTCCCTGCGCAAGGCGCGCCACCCGCTCCTGGAGCGGTCTCTAAAGAAAGAAAACAGGCCAATCTGCCCGCTTACCATAAACCTCAACCCGACCAAGCGCATACTGATGATTTCCGGGCCTAACGCCGGAGGCAAATCCGTGTGTCTCAAAACAGTAGGGCTTCTTCAGTATATGTTCCAGTGGGGCATGCTCATCCCGACATCCGAAAGTTCGGAGCTTCCGATCTTCGACCGTCTGGAGGTGTGCATAGGTGACGACCAGTCACTGGAGAACGACCTCAGCACCTACAGCTCTTTCCTTCTGGACATGAAGGAGATGCTCTCGAACAGCGATGAACGCACGCTCGTCCTGATAGATGAGTTCGGTTCCGGCACGGAGCCTGCGGCGGGCGGAGCCATCGCGGAGGCAGTCCTCGCAGAATTCGACAAGAGGGGCTGCTACGGGGTCATCACCACGCACTACACGAACCTCAAGCTGTACGCGTCGCGAAGCGACACGCACGTGGTCAACGGCGCGATGCTCTACGACACTTCGAAGATAGCGCCGCTCTTCCAGCTCGAAATTGGCCTGCCCGGCAATTCGTTCGCGTTCGAACTGGCCCGTAAAATGGGTCTTCCGGAACAGATAGTGAAGGACGCGGAGGCGCGCGCGGGCGAGGACTTCGTGGATATGGAGAAGACTCTGCGCCGCATCGTGAAAGGCCGCAGGGTGCTGGACGAGAAGATAAAGAAGGTCAAGAACGCAGACAGGACGCTCGACGCGCTGACCGAGAAATACCAGAAGGAGCTGGAGAACATACAGAGCCAGCGCAAGGAGATACTTGACAGCGCAAAGAAGGAGGCCGAGGACATAGTGAAGGGCGCCAACAGGCAGGTGGAGAAGACCATACGCGACATCAAGGAGAGCGGGGCGGAGAAAACCCGCACGAAAGAAGCGCGCGGCGAACTCCAGGGCTTCCTGCAGGCGATAGAAAGCAGCAAGGCCCGGCAGCAGAAGACCCACGACGAATACATCTCGCGAAAGATGGAGCAGCTCGCGAAACGCCGCAAGCCAGCAAAGACCGAGGAGCAGACCCGCGAGGACGAGTTCCGCAACGCGCCCCTCAAGCTGGGCGAGAAGGTCCGCGTGAAATCCAACGGAATGGTGGGCGAAGTGGTGATGGTGTCGGCCAGGGAGGTCAGAGTGGCCATTGGCAATATCGCAAGCAAGATGACTCCGGACAAGGTGGAGCGCATCTCGGCCAACGAGTTCAAACAGGCTTCGAAACGCACGGACACTCCCGTCTATGAGAAGGTGGATCCGGCCATAACCGCACGCAAGCTGAATTTCTCACCGGAACTGGACATCCGCGGCGAACGGCTTCAGAATGCGCTGGACATCGTGACGCACTACATCGACGACGCCATAATGCTGAACATCGGCATGGTACGCATAATCCACGGCAAGGGCACGGGGGTCCTGCACGAAGAGCTGCAGCGGTATCTCCGCACGGTGCCCGGGATAAAGAGCGTAAGCGACGAGGACATAAGGCACGGCGGAAGCGGCGTGACGATAGTGACTTTGGAATAATTTATGATAGATTACTTGCGACAGACAGTGGGACGGAACGGGGAGGAATTGGCCTGCCGTTACCTCGAACAGAGGGGACATCTCATCCTCCGGCGCAACTGGAGGGCGGGACACAGAGAAATTGACATAATAAGCATTGAAGGCGGCACGCTCCATATCGTGGAAGTCAAAAGCAAGACCGCTCCCGTGACGGCGGATCCCTCCCTCAATGTAAACCTTCAGAAGCAGAAGAACCTGACCGCGGCGGCCGGGGCGTTTCTGAAGTCCAAGGACAGAAAAAATTTACCACAAGACCTGGAAGTGGTCTTCGACGTGGTCAGCATCGTCTTCTACGAGGACCGGACCGACATCGAATACTACCCGCAGGCATATATACCAACATATGTATAAGATCAACACAAATAACTGCTACTGTGTCATAATGGCCGGCGGACTCGGAACAAGGTTCTGGCCCATCAGCCGCAAATCTCTTCCGAAGCAGTTCCTCAGTCTCCGCGGGGACGAAAAGTCCCTTCTCAGACAGACCTACGAGAGAATGGCACGACTGATAACCCCGGAGAACATCATCGTGAGCACGCTCAGGGAGTACCGCGACATCGTTAAGGAACAGATCCCTGAACTCCCCGTGGAAAACATCCTGCTGGAAGTGTACAACAGGAACACCGCGCCCTGCCTTTATTTCGCAGCCAATGTCATACTGGAGCGCAACCCGCAGGCCGTGATGGTCGCCTGTCCTGCAGACCACCTCATCGAGGACAATGAAGATTTCGAACACACCATCTGCGCGGCTCTCAGCTATGCGGCCGCCAAGGACGAACTCATAACCCTGGGCATAATGCCGACCCGTCCGGACGAAAACTTCGGATACATACAGGTGTCGGGCGGCAGAAAGGCCATAGAGGCCGGAGTGCCGACCCCCGTCAAGACCTTCACCGAGAAACCGAGCAGGGAACTGGCCGAAGTGTTCATAAACAGCGGCGAATTCCTCTGGAACTCGGGTATCTTCGTGTGGAAGGCATCCCTGATAGTGTCAGAAATCAAGAAATACGCTCCGCAGATCTCTGACCTGTGGGCGGATTCCGCTGATCTGGACAAATTCTACGGGGACTGCCCGCGCGTGTCAGTGGACTACGCCGTGATGGAGAAGACATCCAGGGCGTCCGTCATCCCGTCACACTTCAGATGGGCCGATATGGGCAACTGGGAATCCCTCTATGACAACCTCCCGAAAGACGAGGCCGGCAACGCCACCAACGCCCTCGGCAAACACCTTTTCAAGGAAGACGAGAATACGCTGACCTACATCCAGGACAAGTCCAAACTGGTGGCCATCAGGGGACTGGAAGGATTCGTGGTGGTGGACACCCCGGACGTGCTGATGATATGCCCGAGGGACGAAAGCAAGATACAGGAATTCATATCCGAGCTCGCAATGCCGGAATTTGAAGATTACAGATAGACTATATGCAGGTACTTAAGTTTGGAGGTTCTTCAGTGGCCAATGCCACGGCGATGTCCAGAGTGCTGGACATCACGCTCGACGCGTTGAAAAAAGACAGGGTTCTTCTGGTCAGTTCCGCCATCAGCGGAGCCACGGACCTGCTCATAAAGGCCTCCGAATCCACCGACAAGGAGAGGGACGCCCTGCTGGACACGCTCAAGGAAAAGCATTTCAAAATCATAGAAAGGCTCTTCTCCGGAAGAGACTGCACGGAGACCAAGAACATCATCTCCCATATGGACGAAGACCTGAGGAACGCCCCGCGTGAAGACTACCAGACCTTCGGAGAGATGTTCTCCACCATAATACTCTCGCGCAAGCTGGCTTCCGAAGGCATCAACGCCCTGTGGCTCAACTCTCCTGACCTCATCCGCGTGAAAGGCGGCACGGTGGACAGGGACACGACCTATGCCAAGATACGCTATGCCATAGACATACATCCGGAGATAGACGTATTCGTGGCCCCGGGCTTCGTGGCAAGCGACGAGAACCTGCACGTCTGCACCCTGGGACGCGGCGGAAGCGACTACAGCGCAGCCCTGTTCGCGGCGGCGCTGGACTGCAGGGACCTGCAGATCTGGACTGACGTGCCGGGTATAATGACCACCAATCCGAAGGACATCAGGGAGGCCCGCACCATATCGCGGATGAGCTACCGCGCCGCGTTCACATTGGCATCGCACGGAGCGAAGGTACTCTACGCACCGACCGTGGAACCGGCTCAGGAGAAGGGCATCGACATTCAGATACTGAACTCGTTCGCCCCGGCAGGGCCGTGCACAGTCATCAGCGGCGGCGCACAGAAGGCCATAGGCGAATGGGTCGGGATTGGCAAGACCGACAACGGAACCGCCTGCACTCTCACCCTGGTGGCGGACGGCAGCATAAGACCGCAGGCCATAGAGGACCTGATATCAAGGCTCTCCCGGCGGGACATCACCCTGCTGAACGTAAAGTGCGAAGGGGATTTCATTCAGTTCATAATCCCTTCAGGGCAGAGCCTTGACGCGCTTTCGGCCCTGCACTACTACTGCTTCGAGACCGAAGAATACAAGAACATATACCTGGCCGGGAAAGGGGCCGTGGGCCAGGCGCTTCTGAAGATCATAGACGAGAGCAGCGCAAAGATAGAAGTGCGCGCCGTCTCGGAACACGAGTGCGAAGACGAAGAATTCTTCAGGAAGGTAATGGAGGAAGCGGCGCCTAACAGCGTGTTCGTGGACTGCACGGACAGCGAGACCATCTGGCGGTGGTACACTCCGCTTCTGGAGGCGGGGGTTAACGTGGTGTCGTCGAACAGGCGAGCCCTCTCCGTTCCGTATGCGGACTACGCGGCAATGAAGCGCAGCGCCAGACTCTCCAGAAGATTCCTGCGCTACGAAACCACGGTGGGAACGGCCCTTCCGGTGCTGGATTCCATAGCCACAAGTACGGAAAGCGCGGACGAAATCCTCTCCATAGAGGCCATCGTAAGCTGCACCCTGAACTACATTCTGACCAGCGGACTGCCGTTCGCCCAGGCCCTCGGGAAGGCCAGGGAAGCGGGACTTACAGAAAAAGATCCGTCTGCCGACCTTTTGGGACACGATGCTACGAGAAAATTGCTTATATTAGCAAGAGAAGCGGGCGTCAAGCTTGAAGAAGGGGATGTGGAGGTGGAACCTGTAAGGGAAGAGAACATCCGTCCGGGCCAGAGATTCGTGGCTTCGCTGGAAAAGGACCCGAACTCCCCTCTCGGATACAGGGCAAGCATACGCCTGAAGGAGCTCGACGCGGATCATCCCGCGCTGAGAATCAAGGGAACAGAGAATATGATCATAATACGCAGCACATATCAGCCTACTCCGCTCATCATACAGGGTGCGGGTGAAGGCGCGATGATGGCCGCGTCCAGACTGCTTACAGACATTTTAAGATAATGAACGCCGACCTGCTCACGCTTTTCAAGGACATCCTGGATGTGGATTCCACTTCAGGAAAGGAGGATGCGCTCTCGCATCTTCTCTACGAAAGGCTCCAGGCTCCCCGCAAGGAGCTCCTGGAAGTGGGTGACGGCACGCACAATCTGCTCCTCAAATGGGGAGACACCCCTAAGGTTGTGTTCTGCACGCACGTGGACACCGTACCTCCTTATATCGCGCCGACCTTCACCGAAGACGGCCGGGTGCTTGGCAGGGGATCGTGCGACGCCAAGGGCCAGATCATCGCGCTCTACGGAGCCTGCAAAGAGCTGGAAGCCGCCGGGAAGACGGATTACGCACTCCTTCTGGTAAGCGGCGAAGAGACAGGGTCCTACGGGGCCAAGGCCTTCGCGGACAGCCTGAAGGCGCCTCTCCTGGTGATAGGCGAGCCGACGGACAATTTCCCGGTGAGCGCCACCAAAGGCACCCAGTCCTATGACCTCAGGTTCATCGGCAGGCCCGTGCACAGCGGATACCCCGACAAGGGCCGCAGCGCCATAGACGTGTGGATGGACTTTATGATGGAGCTTGAGATCGAAGCGGAATTCCCGCGCGACAAGGTCCTGGGCGAAACCACCTGGAACGTGGGGCTCCTTCGCAGCGACAACCCCCAGAACGTGCTGAGCCCGGAACTGACCTGCCGCATCTATTTCAGAACCACCTTCGCAAGCCACGAGGCGGTAAAGCGGTGGATGGCGAAGAAGGCCAATGCCAATATCGAAATAACCCCGCGCGGAGGGGATACCCCGCTGGAATACTTCGTGCCGGACGGGTTCAAGGGCAAGCCGGCGGCCTTCGGAAGCGACGCGCCGCACCTGCAGGGGTTCGAAAAGAAGATCATCTGCGGGCCGGGATCCATCCTCTGCGCCCACACGGATGTCGAGGAAGTGCTCATCAGCGAAATGGACAAAGCGGTAACCAATAACATACGGTTTTACGAAACCGTTATTCAATAACACTTTAATTATTAAAACGTATGAAAGTAGTAATTAGCGGATATGGCAAAATGGGCCATATGATCGAAGGCATTCTGATCAAACGCGGAATTGAAATCGCAGCCATTACGGATGATGTATGCAGCATCGATCCGGCCATCGCAAAGGAAAGTGTCTGCATAGATTTCTCTACGCCGGATGCCTTCAGGGCCAACTACAAATTTCTCGCAGAAAACTTCAAGGCCGTCGTAGTGGGAACCACCGGATGGGATGACATCAAGACCGACGTAGTGGGATGTTTCTACACCACCGGCACACCTATGATCTATTCTGCCAATTTCTCCATCGGCGTCAACGCCATCTTCGCCGCCGTCGATACGGTCAGCAAGATCCTCCGCGGATACAACTACGTCCCTCATATAGAAGAGATTCATCACGTTCACAAGCTTGACTCCCCTTCCGGAACTGCCAAGGTGCTTGCGCATATCGTAAAGCACGACCTGGGAGTGAATCCGGACATCACATCCCTTCGCGAAGGCGAAGTGGTCGGCAAGCACGTGGTCAAGTTCAAATCGGAATTCGACAAGATAAAGATATCACACGAAGCATTCAGCCGTGACGCCTTCGCAGAAGGTGCAGTGGTCGCCGCCCAGATGACGGAAGGCCTCAAGGGCGTTCACGAGTTCAAGGAAATGCTCTCCATAAAATACTAGAAAATATGATTTTCAAAGGTTGCGGAACAGCGCTTCTGACGCCGTTCAAGGAAGACGGCAGCATAGACTGCGCCGCTTACAAAGCTCTGGTACAGAGACAGCTGGCGGCCGGAATGGACTTTCTGGTCCCGCTCGGCACTTCCGCCGAGACGCCGACCCTCAGCCGTGAGGAGAAGTCGAAGATCTGGGCGCTTACCCGGGAGACGGCCCCGCACACCCCGCTTCTGGTGGGATGCGGAAGCAACAGCGTGAACGCGACTCTTGAAAACATGTCTCTTTTCGAAGGTGCAGACGCCTTCCTGGTAGTGGTGCCGTTCTACAACAAGCCCACCCAGGAAGGCATGTATCTTTATTACAAGACGCTCGCCGAGAAGACAGGCCGGCCCATCATAATGTACAATGTCCCGGGAAGAACGGGCGTGAACATGACGGCCCAGACCGCACTGCGCATAGCCCGCGAGGTGAAGGGCGTGATCGGCATCAAGGAGGCGTCCGGGAATTTAGACCAGGTGAAAGAGATCATAGACGGCGCCCCGGAGGGCTTCACGGTTCTCAGCGGCGATGACGATATGACCTACGATCTTATCAGGGCCGGAGCGCAGGGAGTCATCTCTGTGGCTTCCAACGTACTGCCGGACAAGGTCCGGGAGATGGTGCATCTCGCACTCGAGGGCGACTTCGAGAAGGCGGGCGCGCTTAACAGCAGACTGTTCCCGCTTTTCAATGGTTGTTTCGTGGAATCGAACCCTATCCCGGGCAAGGAAGCCCTGCACCAGCTGGGCCTGTGCCTGAACACTATGAGACTTCCTCTTACCGAGGCCAATGCCCATACTAAGGAAGTCATAAGCAGCATATTGAAGGAATGGAAGTAAGTCTGGAGCTTTTCGAACAGACCCTGCGCGCGCTCGAATCGGGCGAAGTGCGGGTCGCAAACAAGGTGGACGGCAAATGGCAGGTCAACCGCGAGATCAAGGAAATCATCCTCGCGGGATTCAGACTTGGCAGTATCAAGGATATGAGCCTGGGGCAGTTCTCCTTCTTCGACAAGGACACTTTCCCCGTCAGAGAATTCAGCGCGGAGGACAAGGTCAGGATCGTGCCGGGAGGAAGCAGCATAAGACGCGGCGCCCATCTCGCACCGGGAGTCATCGTGATGCCGCCGGCCTACATCAATGTGGGCGCTTTCGTGGATGAAGGCACGATGGTCGATTCGCACGCAACCATCGGCTCGTGCGCCCAGGTGGGAAAACACATACACATCTCGGCCTCCACCCAGATAGGCGGAGTGCTTGAGCCTGCAGGCGCCCTTCCCACCATCATAGAGGACGGAGCGTTCATAGGCGGAAATTGCGGCATATACGAAGGGACCATAGTTCAGGAAGGCGCGGTCATAGCGTCAGGAGTCATCATCACCGCCAGCACAGCGCTTTACGACGCCACCAGAGGCGAGTTCGTGCCCCGCAATGAAGACGGCCGCGTGGTCGTTCCGCGCGGAGCCGTGGTCGTAAGCGGCAGCAGACCCGTCAGCAAGGGTCCGGCCGCAGGCACAGGGATACACCTCTACTGCCCGGTAATCGTCAAATACCGCGATGAGAAGACGGCTTCTTCCGTAAATCTGGAAGAGCTTTTAAGATAATGGATTACAGCAAATATCTTTCTCAGGATGCGCACAGTTTCATGCGCTCTCCCGTCAGGGACCTTTTCAAAAAGGTAGATATCAACAGCATATATTCCTTCGCCGGAGGATACCCTTCCGCCAAGACCTTCCCGCTGGACCGGATGACCGGGCTGGCCGGCAAGGTGGTGGAAAAATACGGAGCCAGGTCCCTTCAGTACGGCGCCACCCAGGGCGTGCCGGAACTGCGCGAGGCTCTCTCGAAACGCTACGACGTACCTGTGGACAACATCCTTATAAGCACATCCTCCCAGCAGGGAATCGACGTGTGCGCAAGAATCCTTCTTGACCCGGGCGATGTGGTGCTCTGTGCCAATCCCACCTATCTGGGAGCCATACAGACATTCCGCAGCTACCGCGCCGATATAGTGGGGCTTGACCTCACAGCCTCATTCGAAGCCTCGAAGAAAAGGGACGCCAGGCTCGCGGAACTTGTCGCCGAAGGGAAGAAGATCAAATATTTCTACTGCATTCCGGATTTCCAGAACCCGAGCGGGGAGACCCTTTCGCTCGCACAGCGGAGCGAACTGGTGGCATTGGCCCGGAAATATGACTTCGTCATCGTGGAGGACAGCCCTTACCGCGAACTCCGCTACGAAGGCGATCCGGTGGCGACCATCTATTCTCTCGCCCCGGAAAGGACCATTCATCTGGGCAGTTTCTCGAAGATCTTCGCTCCGGGCCTCAGGCTCGGCTGGATAATCGCGCCGGACCCGCTGCTCAACAAGATCTACGAATGCAAGCAGTCCCTGGACCTCTGCGCGCCGATTTTCGACCAGTACCTTATGGCGGAATACCTCGAAAGCGGAATGCTGGACGAGAATCTGCCGAAAAGCATCGCCCTCTATAAGGACAAGAGAGACCATATGCTCTCCCTTCTGGAAAAATACATGCCCGAAGGAGTCACCTGGACACACCCGGAAGGAGGACTGTTCCTGTTCCTCACCCTTCCGGAGAACATAGACACCGTAGCGCTTTACGACAAGGCCCTGTCTGCCGGAGTGGCCTATGTGTCAGGGGCATTCTTTCACACCGACGGCGGCGGAAAGAACACTATGAGGCTCAATTTCTCCTTCCTGGACAAGGACAGGATGGAGGAAGGCATCAGAATACTCGCTTCCATATTATGAAACCTCATCTGTATTCCGGAGCGGGCAACACCTTCATAATCCTCGACGCCCGCAAGCCCCTGGACGGGACGCTGAACATCCCGGAACTCTGCGCGCAGTATTCCACTGACGGACTGATGCTGCTCAAAGACAGCGCGGATTATGATTTCGCGATGGAGTACTTCAATTCCGACGGCAGCGGAGGGATGATGTGCGGGAACGGCGGAAGGTGCATCGTGGCATTCGCAGATTATCTGGGCATATCCCCCGCAGACGGACAGACCTACAGGTTTCTCGCTCCTGACGGGGTGCACGAGGCCGTGATCCTGCACAGGGACGGGGAGAACAAGACCGTGAAGCTCAAGATGTGCGATGTGCACGAATTCGGGCCTTCCATAGAAGACGGATACTTCCTGAACACCGGCACCAGACACTTCGTAAAATTCGTGAACGACGTGGAGGCCATAGACATCGCCGCTGAAGGCGCGCGTCTTCGCCACCACCCGGCTTTCGCTCCTGTCGGGGCCAATGCCAATTTCGTCCAGCCGCTGGCCGATTCCGTCATCAAGGTGCGCACCTTCGAAAAGGGCGTGGAAGCCGAGACCCTGGCCTGCGGCACAGGAGTGACCGCCAGCGCAATAGCCACATGGATCGCCGGCAAAGCCGGAAAGAAAGTGCATATTTATACCCGCCGGGATGAAATGGATGTGGAATTCCAGCCTGACGGGCAGATTTTCAGGGAAGTCTATCTTACCGGTCCTACGGTAAAGCTATAGAGTATCCAGAAGTTTCTTTAAAAGAGAGAAGGAATTGGCCTTAAGGTCGTTCCAGAAGCCGTCGTATGCCTGCTGGTGGTTGCACTGCGGAGTTACGACGTCGCTTATCGCGCGGAAAGACAGGAACGGTACGCCGTAATGATAGCAGACCTGGGCTATGGAAGCGGATTCCATATCGCAGGCGAGAGCATCCGGATAGAGGCGCTTGACGGCCTGGTCCTCCTCGACGGTCGTGAGAAACTGGTCGCCCGTGCAGATGAGGCCCTCGTGGATATTGGCATTCCCGACCTCAAGGTTTCTGGCTACTGAGAGCAGTCCCGCATCGGCGCAGAAACGCTGCGGCAGACCCTGAACCTGGCCGCGAAGATTCCCCTCGCCGCACCACACGTCGTGGTAAGCCACCTGGTTCCCGAGCACGAAGTCCCCTATTTTCAGGGAGTTGTCTATGCCGCCTGCCACTCCGGAGTTGATCACGCAGTCCGGGCGGTCCTTAAGTATAAGTTCCGTGGCGGTCCTGGCGGCGTTCACCTTGCCTATGCCGGCCCTCACCACATTTTCAACCCCTATGGCACGCAGAGCGTCATACTCGCTGTCAAGAGCCACTATAAGTCCTATTCTCATTTCAATCCTGTTTTCAGAAATTCGATATACGCCTCCACGTCCAGATTGTACCCCCTTACCGGAGCGAGCAGCTCGCCGTCCGAAGACAGAAGCGCGTAATTGGGCTGGGCGTTGACCCCGAACCTCTCCTTCACGATGTAGGAATTGGCCCGGCCGACCTGCTTGAGCACCTTGCCGGAAGCGGTGGTAACCCATTTGGATTCAGGGAGCTGCGTCTTGTCGTCCATATACAGCACCACGAGGATGTAGTCGTCGCGAAGTATCTGCTGAACCCTGGCGTCAGACCACACGCGGGCCTCCATCTCGCGACAGTTCACGCAGCCGTGACCGGAAATGTCCACGAATACCGGCTTTCCGCTGCGGCGCGAAGCTTCGAGTCCCTGTTCTATGTTGTCATAAGCCCACAGGCCGTGCGGCAGGGGCACCATATCGGAATTGGCCTGCACCTGAGCGGTCGGAACGGCGGCGGGAGCGGAGTCCGAGCCCAGCACAAACTCCTGACTTTCAAGCGGAGGCAGGTAGCCTGAGATCGCCGAAAGCGGTGCGCCCCACATTCCCGGAATGAGGTAAACCACGAATGCGAAGTCGATTATGGCGAGCAGCAGCCTCTTTACGGAGATGTATTCCAGCGGAGTGTCGTGTCTGAAGCGGAGCTTGCCCAGGAGGTAGAATCCCAGTAGGGTAAAGCAGACTATCCAGATGGCCAGATAGACCTCGCGGTTCAGAATGCCCCAGTGATAAACCTGGTCCGCAGTGCTGAGGAACTTCAGGCCAAGGGCGATTTCTATGAATCCGAGCACCACCTTCACGCTGTTGAGCCAGCCGCCGCTCTGCGGGAGCTTGTCCAGAAGCGAAGGGAAAAGCGCGAATACCGTGAACGGCAGAGCGAACGCCACGCTGAACGCGAGCATCGTGATCATAGGTGTCCAGAATTCGCCTTCCGTGCTTTCTATCAGCACTGTACCCACGATGGGGCCGGTGCAGGAGAAGCTTACCAGAACGAGGGTCAGCGCGAGGAAGAACACCCCGCCGAGACCCTTGCCGCCGCTCTTCTTGTCCGCTCCGTTAACCCATTTGGACGGGAGCACGATTTCGAACGCGCCGAAGAACGACGCCGCGAAGATCATGAATACGGCGAAGAATATCAGGTTAGGCAGCCAGTGCGTCGAAAGCCAGTTGAAGATGTCGGCCGTGACGGCGTCGCCGCCGAGCAGCCAGGTAAGTCCTATGATAAGGCAGATCGGAATGGTGTAAAGAAGAACTATGAAAAGTCCGTACATCATCGCGCGGAAACGCCCCTTCTTCGGATCATCGCCGCCCTTCAGGAAGAAGGAGATGGTCATAGGCACCATAGGGAAGACGCACGGCGTGAGAAGCATGGCGAATCCCCACAGGATGGCCTCCAGGATCAGTCCCCACAGGCTTTTGCCCTCTTCGGCGTTCCCGGAGGAAGCGGAAGCGGCTGAAACCGCTGCGGCATCCTTTACCGGAGTGCCGCTGATCTGCGCGGTGAATTCATAATCCTCCGGCGGGAAGCATTCGTCCCCACGGCAGACCTGATATGTCACGGTTCCGCTGACACCGGCCGTCTTTTTCTTCAGCCTGATGTCCTGGTATATGGTGTAATGCCCTGTGGCGACCTCTTCGCCCTTGTATTCGGCCTTCACATATTCGCTGCGGGCCGGACCTGAAAGCTCGTAAGCGTCGCTTGGCGCAAACTCTATCTTGACGGAATTGTAATGCTCGCCCATAGGGTGCACGTAGCATCCTTCAGACACCGCACCTTCTATTACTATGGTTTTCTCCGTGGTCCTGTCACTGACGGTCCAGCTGACGGATGCGGAGGGCGCAATTCCGCCTATAACGGCAAGGATGAGTCCTAAAAAAAGTTTCATAAGAAGTGTTTAGCTTTGTCTCTGAATATGTGCGCCGAGCGCGTTAAGGCGTTCATCTATGGCCTCATAACCGCGGTCTATCTGGTCTATGTTGTTGATGACCGAGCGTCCCGGGCTGGAGAGCGCCGCCAGAAGCAGGGCGATGCCGGCACGGATATCAGGGGAGGTCATGGTCCCTGCCTTGAGCTCGTGCTGATGGTTGTGTCCTATAACCACGGCCCTGTGCGGGTCACAGAGGATGATCTGCGCGCCCATATCTATCAGCTTGTCGGTGAAGAACAGCCTGCTCTCGAACATCTTCTGGTGGATGAGCACGGAACCCTTGCACTGCGTGGCGACCACGAGCAGCACGGACAGCAGGTCCGGAGTGAGTCCCGGCCACGGCGCATCGGAAATGCTCAGAATCGACCCGTCTATGAACGACTCTATCTCATAACATTCCTGGCTCGGCACGAAGATGTCGTCCCCCCTCTGCTCGAGCTTGACTCCGAGCCTTCTGAAGCTTTCGGGTATAATGCCAAGTTCCTCGTAATGAACGTCCTTGATGGTTATGGCGCTGCGGGTGATGGCCGCCAGGCCGATGAACGAGCCCACCTCGATCATATCCGGCAGGCACTTGTGCACGGCGCCGCCCAGGCTCTTCACGCCCGTGACCTTGATAAGGTTCGAACCGATCCCCTCGATCTTCGCCCCCATCGAGCACAGCATCCGGCACAGCTGCTGGATGTACGGCTCGCAGGCGGCGTTGTAGATGGTGGTGGTGCCCTCGGCGAGGGTCGCCGCCATAATGATATTGGCAGTACCGGTCACAGACGCCTCGTCCAGAAGCATATACGTGCCCTTCAGACCGTCAGGGGCCGTCAGATGATATGCCAATTTCTCCGTGTCGAACGCATATTCGGCGCCGAGCCTGACAAATCCTTCAATGTGTGTGTCCACTCTGCGGCGGCCGATCTTGTCTCCTCCCGGCTTGGGGAAGTAGGCCTGCGAGAAACGCGCAAGGAGCGGACCCGCTACCATCACGGAGCCGCGAAGCTTGGCACAGGTACGGACAAATTCCTGGCTGAAGACGTAGTCAAGGTTGATGTGGGCGGCCGTGAAGCTGTAGTCCCCATTGGCATTCTTCCTTACCTCCACGCCCATATTCTCCAGAAGCGAGATCAGGTTCAGCGTGTCCAGAATCTCCGGAATGTTGCTGATCCTCACCGTCCGGTCCGTGAGAAGCACTGCGCTGATGACTTCAAGCGCCTCGTTCTTCGCGCCCTGCACCCGGATCTCTCCGCTCAGGGTATATCCGCCGTCTATTATGAATGAACTCATGGTTAATCAGATATGTTCCACCTCGGGATGCAGTTCCACCCCGAACTTTTCTTTTACAGTTTCCACTATGCGCCTCTCCAGGCCAATTACGTCCTCCGGTGAAGCCTCGCCGCTGTGATTGACGATGACCAGCGGCTGCTTCTCATACACTGCTGCGCCTCCCTGAGTCTGTCCCTTCAGCCCGCACTGCTCTATGAGCCAGGCGGCAGGCACCTTGATGAAGCCTCCCGGCAGCAGATAATGCGGCACTCTTTCATATCCTTCGCAGATGCGTGCGAAATCCGCCGGACTCACGATCGGATTCTTGAAGAAGCTGCCTGCGGAACCGGTCCTGTCCGGAGACGGGAGCTTGGAGTCGCGTATTTTTATCACCGCTTCCCTTACCTGCATAGGTTTTTCGGGCGCGCCGTCAGCGAACACTGACTTCAGGGCACCGTACTCTATCTTCGGCAGGGCCTTGCGGGAGAGCCTGAACAGGACTCCTGTCACTATGTATCTGGATTTGAAGCCTTCGGACTTGAAAATGGAGTCCCTGTAGCCGTAGCGGCATTCGTCCACCTTGAACGCTGTCTTCTCCTTCTTCTCGATGTCGAAGCAGGTCACCCCGGCTATGATATCCTTGGCCTCCACGCCGTAGGCTCCGATGTTCTGCACCGCCGCTGCACCGACGGTTCCGGGGATGAGAGACAGGTTCTCGGCACCCCACAGACCGTCCTGACAGGTCTTCAGAACCAGGTCGTCCCACTTGACACCCGCTCCCACCGCCAGCGGCACGGTGTCAGCGCCGACATCGAAATACTTTATGTAGTTGATCTTCGAGTGAAGGACGGTCCCCGGAAAGTCCCCGGTGAACAGAATGTTGGAACCCTCCCCTATGCTGATTACCGGCTTGGGAAGCGAGTCGAAATCTATCTCCTTCAGGTCTGCGGCACTGTCATATTCAAGATAACAGGCGCAGGACACCTTCATACGGAAGGTATTCTGCGCACTGAGATCGTATGAGTCTTTTCTGATGACCATTATTCGGACGGAACTGTGCTCTTGAGGCAGAGTTCATCCATCTGGCTCTGGTCGATAAGGCTTGGAGAGTCGATCATCACATCGCGGCCCTGGTTGTTCTTAGGGAATGCTATGTAATCACGGATGGTCTCCTGTCCGCCGAACAGGGCGCATACACGGTCGAAGCCGAACGCCAGTCCTCCGTGAGGCGGCGCACCGAACTTGAACGCATTGATAATGAACCCGAATTTATATTCTGCGTCTTCCTTGCTGATGCCCAGGACTTCGAACATCCTGCTCTGCATCCCGGCATCGTGGATACGGATGGAACCGCCGCCGAGCTCCGTGCCGTTCAGCACGAAATCATAGGCATTGGCACATACCCTCTCGAGGTCTTCCTTCCTGTCTGAATAGAACCACTTCTCGTGCTCAGGCTTCGGCGCGGTGAACGGATGGTGCATTGCGTAGAACCTGCCGTCCTCCTCGCTCCATTCGAGCAGAGGGAAGTCGACGACCCACAGCGGAGCAAACTCATTGGCCTTTCTGAGGCCGAGCCTGTTGCCAAGCTCTATTCGGAGCACGCCAAGCCGGGTCTGGGTCTTGCGCTTCTGGCCGCAGAGAACGAGAATCAGGTCGCCTGCGGATGCCTCCACGGTCTTCGCCACTTCGGCGAGCTCCTCAGGGCTGAAGAATTTGTCTATGCTTGATTTGACGGTGCCGTCAGCGTTGAGCTTGATGTAAACCAGGCCCTTGGCACCTACCTGAGGGCGTTTTACCCATTCAGTGAGCTCGTCAAGCTGCTTGCGGGTATAGTCCGCCGCGCCCTTGACCACGATGGCGCCTATGTATTCGCACCCGTCGAACACGCTGAATCCGTGACCCTTGACCAGGGACGTGATCTCGTGCAGGCGCATATCGTAACGGATGTCCGGCTTGTCCGAACCGTAGTTGTCCATAGCGTCGTACCAGCTCATCCGAGGAATGCGGTCGGCAATCTTCACGCCAATGGCGTTCTTGAACATCTGGCGCATCATGCCTTCGAAGGTGTTCAGCACATCCTCCTGCTCCACGAAGCTCATCTCGCAGTCTATCTGGGTGAACTCAGGCTGACGGTCGGCGCGGAGGTCCTCGTCACGGAAGCATCTCACGATCTGGAAATACCTGTCGTAACCTGCCACCATAAGGAGCTGCTTGAAGGTCTGCGGGCTTTGCGGGAGCGCATAGAACTGACCCGGGTTCATACGTGAAGGGACCACGAAGTCGCGGGCGCCTTCCGGAGTGGACTTGATGAGGTACGGAGTCTCGATCTCCATAAAGCCCTGCCGGTCAAGATATGAGCGTATCTCCTGCGCCAGACGGTGCCTGAGGGCGAGCGCCCTCTGAAGAGGCGGCCTGCGGAGGTCCAGATAGCGGTACTTGGCACGGATGTCCTCACCGCCGTCGCTGTTCTCCTCGATGGTGAACGGAGGCGTAACGCTCTTGTTCAGAATATTTATGCTTTCTATGCCAATCTCTATGTCTCCCGTAGGAAGCTTGGCATTCTTGCTCTCTCTTTCAAGCACTTCGCCCGTGGCCTGGATTACGAACTCCCTTCCGAGGGATTCCGCACATTCCACAAGTTCCGCCGGGGCGTCGGCCCTTACGACCAGCTGCGTGATGCCGTATCTGTCGCGCAGATCGATGAAGGTCATACCGCCCAGTTTGCGGGATTTCTGCACCCAGCCCGCCAGGGTTACTTTCTTGCCTTTGTCGGAAAGTCTGAGCTCTCCACAAGTGTTAGTTCTATACATTGTATTAAAATCTTTTACAAGAGCCACAAATATACGAAAAAAACGCCATAATAGCTCCTGTAATTCAGGGTTCCGGGGGCAGATATATGGAAGGGAAAATTTTTATTTAATTTTTAAAAAATTTATATTTGCGGAAGGATATCCTTTCCGAGTCAGTTAGTGCAAAATCTATAAATCATGAAAAACAAATTACTGTTCTTCAGCAGCATTCTGCTTGCTGCCGTCGTCGGGTGCGGTAAAACATCCACCGACGATCCCACGCCCGCTCCGGAACCGACGGTTGCGGCCGTGACAAATGTTCTCAACCTCACGCCGGACTTCATTGATTCCGTCACGGGAGTGGAAATTGGCCAGAAGTATAACTGCGGTGACACGCTCACCCTGGAACTCACTCCGGGGGAGATTCTCTATGCGGGCTTCTCGGAAGCGCATATGCAGCATCTGTTCGTGCACGTGGCCGACACGGTCTATGTTCCGACGTTCCCGGACACGGCTGAAGAATATGTGCAGGTTCTGCCGATAGATATCGTCGTCCCCTCCGCCAGTTCGTTCGAGGTGGATGTGGTCTATTCCGTCCAGCAGCAGATTTCGGAGAACGGCGCCACTCTCAATCTGGTGGACAACGGGGATGACATCACCCTTCTGGGCGTGCATCCGGACGTGAAATACAAATACTTCGACTGCTATCTGCGCACCCCTGACTCATACACTATCAATCAGATAGAGGTAAAGCTCGGCGGCGGAGAGTGGATTGACCTCAACGGCGTCATCGGCTGCAGCTACGAACGCACCGAAGCGTACGACTGACTTTACAATGTCTGCATCCGCCCTGACTACCAGGATCTTACGGAAGATGTTCAGATCCGTGTCAGCGGCACACAGCATAACAGGTTCAACATCACCTGGAAAGGAACCGAATATATAGACACCGACATCCCGGAGGACTGGGTACAGAATAACCTCCCGACGGAAGGCATTGACGGAGAAGAGATTACGGCAGTGTTCTACACTGTGGACGGATATTATCTCGACGGCGCGACTTCCGATGTGGAAGGGCTTGAATTGAACTGCCGCTCACGCGCATACGTATCCTTCACGATGCCGGCTTCAGACGTGGAGATCAGCCTGAACTTCCTGGAGAAGGCAGGCGTGTCATACGCGGAGAGTGAGAACATCACCGAAGCCGCCATCTACGACCAGCCGGACCTCTACTACGGAGTGCCGACCTCTGCGGGCATCCCTGGCGAGAACGTCTATCTGTTTGCCAATGCCGCCGACGGCTACAAGCCGGCCAATGCGCTCATAAACGGAACGGCCTACAAGTTCCAAATCTACGGAGACGGCATTGACGCCTATGCATATTATGCCGCCGTCACCCTTCCGGAAGAAAAGGGACCATTCACCATCTCCGCCGAGGCTGTCAAGGCCTACACGGTGTCAGGAGCTGAGTCCGGCACCTTCACCTTCCCGAACGGAGCCACCTGGGCTGAAGGAGAAACAGTTGATTTCATGGTATATGTGCCTTCGGGCAAGACGCTTGACTCCGTAAGCGGAGTAACGGACGGCGGCAGCGCCGTGGACATCACGATGGACAATGCCAGCGGCTCATTCATCATGCCGGCCGACAATGTCACCCTGTCCGCCACATACTCCGACGTCGATGCCGGAACCACCGTCCACATCAGCGCCATCTATGACGACGATGAATATTCAGTGTCCTCACAGACCAATCCATACTATCAGCAGATAGACGACGACGGATTCGACGTTCCTGCCGGAACCACCCTTTACATAAACATCTATGACACCTACGGAGAGGAATTCTGGGTTGGAGTGAAGATGGGGGATGAAGTGTCATACTACAAGGCTACCGTCGATCCGGACTGGGGAGATGCAAGTTTCGGCAAATCCTTCGTATTCACCGATGACACCGTCTTCAAGATTGGCCCGACCGAAGACTCCGTCAAGTTCGATGAAGAGGGCGGCGACAATGTCAGCGTGAAGGCGACATTTGATCCGGATGAGTTCATCGTGAAGAGCTACACGGACTTCAGCTGGGATTTCAGCGCAGGATTCACCGTGGCGAAAGGCAGCAGCTTCTCGCTGAACATCCAGAATATGTACGGAGAGTCATTCTGGGTAGGGATCAAGATTGGCAGCGAAGTAAGCGCCCTTCAGGCCACTGAAGATGAAGATACCGGCGAATATCTCTTCAACCGGAGCGTCACCGCAAGCGACAACGTGGAGATCAAGGTCGGCTACAGCGCCTCAGACGTAGCATTCTGATCCGCACGCACATAATTGACTGAGAAGGGTGGCCATTGTCAGGATGGTCACCCTTTTCGTTCGAAGCTGCAGCTAAACGGTTTCAACATTCTCCAGTTCATTTATAATGTCGATGAGTTTCTTCCCGTCTATTTCAAACGTCTCGATCATTTCATTTGCGCTGTCGAACACCAATATGTCTTTTGAAAAGTTCTCGTCTGTCAGCGCCACATAATTCGTCTCCGCGAGGAAATAAT
>CAVBDE010000012.1:0-31277 GCA_963594055.1 Anaerovoracaceae bacterium
GGTGCGAGGCGCTCTACTGCAGCGAACTGGTCTATGAATCTTACCTGAATGCCGATGGGTCGCACATTTTCAGTGCGGCGCCGATGAATTTTCTCTCGGAGGACGGGAGTCTGAATCAGTACTGGACCGACCTTTTCGCCGGTCTCGGAATATCAGTTCCGCAGGGCCTTCCCGGCACCAATCCGCAGGATATGTCGCAGGACCCTGCGCTTCGGGCGGTAAGATTCTGACTATTTTATTATTTTTGTCGTTCCTTTAGGAAGAATATGAACGGGAATTACGAAAAGATGCTTTCAGGGGAAGTCTATGACGCGACGGACCCGGAACTGGTGGAAGCGAGGCTGAAAACAGCTGTGCTTTGCCACGAATATAACCTTCTGTCCCCTGCCGACACTGCCGGCAAGCAGGCGAAATTGGCAGAGATACTGGGAGCGGTGGACGAAACCGCCACGGTGGTGCAGCCGTTCCGGTGCGACTACGGCAGGAACATTCGCGTAGGGGCCAATTTCTTCTCGAACTTCAATCTTACAGTTCTGGACGAAGCTTTGGTCACCGTCGGGAACAACTGCTTCATCGGCCCGAACGTGGGACTGTACACGGCCTGTCACAGCACTGACCCGCAGGAACGGAACACCGGCGCCGAGTGGGCCAGGCCCATAACCATAGGAAACAACTGCTGGATAGGCGGTAATGTCGTGATTCTGCCGGGCGTGACCGTCGGGGACAACTGCACGATAGGGGCCGGCAGCGTGGTCACGAAAGACATTCCCTCGGACTCCGTCGCCGTGGGCAACCCGGCCAGGGTGATCAGAAAAATTATAGAAGATTAAGGATATCTTCCACGATCTGCTCGTCGAGCAGACGGTTGTCGCTGAGCAGCTGGTGCAGATCGTAGCGGTCGTACAGGGCCTTCTTCACTCCTCCGACCAGCACTTTCATATCGCTTGGCCCGTAATATGAGGCTATTCTCTGCCCGAACCCGCCGTCCTTGCACCCGTCCTCCAGCGTAACGACCAGGCTGTGGTCCTTCCTGAGGGATTCCAGAGTCTTCTCATCGACAGCGGACAGGTAGCGCGGATTGATCAGGGTGGCGTCAACGCCCCTGTCAGCGAGCAGCGCAGTGACTTTTTCTCCTTTCTGATAGAAGGATCCGGCGGCGATTATCGCCACGCGGCTTCCCCTGTGCATGATTTTGTAATTGGCCTCGAAACCGTATTCAGTGTCCACCGGAAGCGAGGTGTGGTGCACTCCGTTGCTCGGAACTCTGAGGGCCACCGGCATCCGGTCCTGCCTTATGGCCCATTCCAGCATTGCGAAATATTCTTCACAGGTGGTCGGCGCCAGGTACAGAAGGTTCGGAATGCTCGTCAGCATAGGGATGTCGAACAGGCAGATGTGCGTAATGTCGTTCATCGACATCGTTCCGCCCCACATCACATTGATCACCGCAGGATTCGAATTGATGCAGAGATCCTGGGCCAGCTGATCATAAGTCCTCTGAATGAAAGTCGAATAGACCGTCCAGACCGGATGCAGTCCGCCCTTGGCCATAGCGCTCGACATCGCGCAGGCCTGCTCTTCGGCAATGCCCATATCCAGATGCTGCCGACCTGCCTGAAGGCGTTTTTCGCGGCTGAATCCCGCTGCGGAAGGCGTGCCGGCGGTAACCGCGATCAGGGTCGGGTCCGTCTTCATATGCTCGAGCATCCAGTCGGAGAACAGCTCTCCGTAATCCTCTGAGGTCGAATTGGCAAGCAGTGCGCCGGTCTTGATGTCGAACGGACCGTGGTAATGCCAGAATTCCTTATTCGCCACGGCCGGTGCGTATCCGTGCCCCTTCTCCGTATGTATGTGAACTACGGTCGGTCTGGTGGTGTCCTTCACCTTTTCGAAGACTCCGATGAGTTTCTCCACATCGTTCCCCTCCTCGAGATACAGATAGTCGAAGCCCAGCGCCTTGAAATAATTGCACTCGGCCTGCCCGTTCGTCTCGCGAAGAAGCCGCAGGTTCCCGTACAGTCCGCCGTGGTTCTCCGGAATGGACATCTCATTGTCATTCACCACTATAATGATGCCCGTGCCAAGTTCGGACGCCTCATCCAGACCTTCGAAGGCCTCTCCGCCGCTCAGCGACCCGTCGCCTATGACCGCGATGATGTTCTCGTGCGTTCCCCTGATGTCGCGCGCCTTCTGCAGGCCCGTGGCCAATGACACCGAGGTCGAAGTGTGCCCGACTTCGAAATTGTCGTAAAGCGGGCTTTCAGCCGGGGACGAATACCCGCTGATCGCGTTCATATCGTCCAGATCACCGAGAAAACCTTTCGCGCGCCCGGTCAGGACCTTGTGCGGATAGCATTGGTGCGAGACGTCGAATATGAACTTGTCTTCCGGAGCGTTGAACACATAATGGAGCGCCACCGTGGCTTCCACGAAGCCGAGATTCGGGCCAACGTGGCCTCCGTGCCTGCTCACGCGGTTAAGAACGGCGCGGCGGGTCTCATCCGCCACTACATTCAACTGTTCGATACTCAATCCTTTCAGATCTGCCGGGGAATTTATCTTTTCGATGTACATAAGCTTGCTGATTTTTCACACTGCAAATATCCGCAAATTTTCCCGATTCTCCCCTACCCGTTTCGCCAATTGAGTTACCATTTTTCCGTGAGCTGGTCCCCTACAGATTATCCACGCTAACCGTTTCCAGGTCAGAGTCTTCCATCATATCGGACGGCATAATGCCAATGTTCCCCTCCGGAATGTCCTTGCCGAGCCAGGCGAAAATGTCCTGCCAATACTGCGGAATCTGCCCGTCTGATCCCTTGAACGAGATCGGACCCTCCTCGAACAGGTACCTGCCGTCCGAAGTGACATATGAATGATAAACCAGTTCACTGCAGTACATCGCCCCGTTGTCCTCCGTAAAATCCACATCATACGGCTGGCCAATGTACTCCCGGGCCTTCTGTACAAAGGAATTGGCCTGCGCGGCTGAAACGGAAGGCCTTTTGACAGTAAGGCGCGGAAGCGAGCCGTCGTTCAGTGTGAAATCTGTCTTGAAATCCTCGAACGGATACCTCGCCACACCGCGCTTGATGGTGGCGTCCACGATCCAGGTGCCGTTCTCATCCACATCGAATATGGCCACGTGGATGTTCAGCGCGCCCGAAGCGAACCCTTTCTCAGAGCCCGTGCCAAGCGTATAGTCCGCCGGTATCTCCACGAAAAGCAGATCTCCGGAGCGAAGTGTGTCCGACTCCCCTTTTCCGGCCTTGCATCCGGCCAGACATAAAACTGCGATAAATCCAATGACGAAATTTCCAACCATTCTCATAATGCCCGCAAATATAATGATGTTCATCCGAAAAATGTTTGTCCCGTCCACAATTTGGCCCCAGGATGGACCGCAGCCTCAGTCCAGGTGTGGACAAAAAAGGCGAAAAGTTCCTCTCCTGGCTGAAAAGCCTCCGCCCTGCCGGCGGGTGCGAAATAAATTACGGTATATTCGCAGAAAATGAGTATATTTGGGGATTATGGACAAATCGACGGCCAAAAGCAGAATAGACTATCTCAGGCAGACTCTCTGGGAGAACAGCAGGCGGTATTATGTGGACAATGCCCCGGTGATCTCCGATATGGAGTTCGATATGCTGATGCACGAGCTCGAGGCCCTCGAAAAGGATTGGCCCGAATTCTATGACCCGAACTCCCCTACGCAGAAGGTCGGCTCGGACATAGAGGAAGGCGCCGCGGCGGGAGGCTTCAAACAGCGGGCGCACCGCTATCCCATGCTGTCGCTGGCGAACACCTACTCCCGCGAAGAGATAATGGAATTCGCCGCCAGGGCCGAGAAACTCCTTGACGGAAAGAACTTTACCTATTGCTGCGAACTCAAGTTCGACGGCACCGCCATCTGCCTCACCTACACCCACGGCCGGCTCACCAGAGCCCTCACCCGAGGCGACGGAGTAATGGGCGACGATGTCACGGCCAACGCGAAGAAGATCTCCAACATCCCGCACATCCTGCACGGAGACTACCCCGACGAATTCGAGATCAGGGGCGAAGTCCTGATGCCTTACAAATCCTTCGACGCCCTGAACGAAGAACGCGAACGCAACGAGGACGCGCCATTCGCCAATCCCCGCAACGCGGCATCCGGCTCGCTCAAACTCCTGGATCCCAATGAAGTGGCCAGACGCGGCCTGTACTGCACACTGTATCACATACCTGCGCAGAGCATCTCCGACGACCTGGCGAATTCTCATTCGGAACTCCTGGATATGGCCCACAGCTGGGGTCTTCCGATATCGGAGCACAAGCGCATCTGCCGTAACATGGACGAGATCATAGCCTACATTGACTATTGGGACACGGAGAGGAAGACCCTCCCCTACGCCACGGACGGCATCGTAATCAAGATAAACGAACTCGAATACCAGAGGGAGCTCGGCTATACCGCCAAGTCCCCGCGCTGGGCCGTGGCCTTCAAATTCAAGGCCGAGCAGGCCTGCACGAAGGTGCTGAGCATTGACTATCAGGTAGGCAGGACCGGCGCCGTGACTCCGGTGGCCAACCTCGAGCCTGTCCAGTTGGCAGGTACCACGGTCAAGCGCGCGACGCTGAACAACGCCGACCAGATGTCCCTTATGGACATACGCGTGGGCGACAGCGTCTATGTGGAGAAAGGCGGGGAGATTATACCGAAGATAACCGGCGTGGAACTTGACCTGCGCCCGCAGAACTGCCTTCCGACGGTATTTCCGACGGAGTGTCCGGACTGCCACACGCATCTGGTGAGGGTGGACGGCGAGGCCAAGTGGTTCTGCCCGAACACCGAGGGTTGCCCTATGCAGATAAAGGGACGCCTGCTTCACTTCACATCGCGCAAGGCGATGGACATCCTGGCCGGTGAAGCCACTGTGGATCAGCTTTATACGCTTGGCCTGGTAAAGACCCCGGCCGACCTGTACGACCTGAAGGCCACCGACCTGATGATGCTGGAAGGCTGGAAGGAACGCTCCGCCCTGCGTTTCCTGGATTCGCTCCGGGAATCGCGCAAAGTCCCGTTCGAAAGGGTTCTCTTCGCACTCGGAATCAGATATGTCGGCGAACAGACGGCCAAGGAGGTCGCCCGCCACTTCGGCAGCATGGACAACCTGCTGAAAGCCAGCCGGGAAGAGATCAGCCAGATAAAGGACGTGGGCGAAGTGATAGCGCTCAGCATAGACGAATTCATCCACGATCCGAAGCAGCTTGACCAGATGGAAAGGCTGCGCGCCCACGGCCTGCAGTTCGCCGTGGCCCAGGAAAATGAAAGCGACAGGTCCGACGCCCTTCAGGGCAAGACCATAGTGATATCCGGGAACTTCACCGTCAGCCGCGAGGATATGAAGGCCCTCATAGAGCGCAACGGAGGCAAGAACTCCTCCGCCGTCAGCTCCAGGACCAGTTTCCTGCTCGCGGGGACCAAACCCGGACCCGAGAAATTGAAAAAGTGCGAGGAATTGCACATCCCCATAATAGATGAGGCCGCCTTCAGGGCTATGCTGCCGGCGCAGGCCGCGGAGCTGGAAGGCGAGACCATATCAGAACTCAGCCTGTTTTAGTAGTGTATGAAAAGTACTGAATTTGACGAGAACGATTACAAACTTATAGCGGAAGACTACGCCAGCCTCAAGGAACTGGCCCAGAAGCGATGCGCGAACGAAGAGGAGCTCGCGGTGGTGCAGAAGGCTTTCGACTTTGCCAATGAAGCGCACAAGAACGTGCGCCGCCGTTCCGGCGAGCCCTACATCCTGCACCCGATCGAGGTAGCGAAGATAGTGGTCAGGGACATTGGCCTGGGATACAAGTCCATAACCGCGGCACTGCTCCACGATGTGGTGGAAGACACCGAATACACCACCGAGGACATCCGCTCGCTGTTCGGAGACAAGGTCGCTTCGCTGGTGGACGGTCTTACGAAGATCAAGACCGTGCTCGACAACGAGGACCGCACGAAGAACACCTCCATCAACACCCCGAGCCTGCAGGCCGAGAACTTCAAGCGCATCCTGCTCACGCTCAACGACGACGTGAGGGTCGTGCTCATCAAATTGGCAGACAGACTGCACAACTGCAGAACCATAGAGTATATGCCCGAGCACAAGAGGGAGAAGATTCTCTCGGAGACGATGTACCTCTTCATTCCGCTGGCGCACAGGCTGGGTCTCTACAGCATCAAGACCGAGATGGAGAACATCTGGCTCAAGTACAAGGAACCTGATGAATACAGGAGCATTACGGAGAAGACCTCGCAGGCCCTGCAGGAGAAGGCAGGCGTCATAGACGAGTTCATAAAGCCCATCAGCGACGCGCTCACCGAAGACGGATACGAATTCGAGATCAAGAAACGCATCAAGACCCCGTACTCCATCTGGAGGAAAATGGTCACCAAACACGTCACCTTCGAACAGATTTTCGATCTCTACGCCATAAGGATCATCTTCACCCCGAAAACCGACGACCCGGTAAAGGAAAGGAAAATGTGCTACGACATATATGCCACTGTGACAAGTCTTTACCGTTATCAGCAGGACAGGCTGCGCGACTGGATCAAACAGCCCAAGAGCAACGGCTACGAGGCCCTGCACTGCACCCTGATGAGCAATGGCGGCGTCTGGGTCGAAGTCCAGATACGCTCGAAACGAATGGACGACATCGCCGAGAAGGGTATCGCGGCGCACTGGGCATACAAGAAGGACGGCTACATTTCCGAGAACGACAGCGTGATGGACAAATGGCTGGACAAGGTACAGGAAATCATCAAGAGTCCGGACGTCAGCACGCTTGAACTTCTGGACATCATACACCAGGACCTCCTGTCCACCGACATCGTGGTCTTCACCCCTCGCGGGAACCAGAAAAGCGTGCCGAAAGGCTCCACGGCCCTGGATTTCGCCTACCTGTCCGACACGCAGATGGGCCATCACGCCATCGCGGCCAAGATCAACATGAAGCTGTGCAACCTCTCGCAGGTCCTCAAGCCGGGCGACCAGGTCGAGATCATCACCGCCGAAAATGCCAAGCCGCACCTGGACTGGCTGGAGTTCCTCAAGACCCAGGACGCCAAGAGGCGCGTAATGGAATACATCCGCGAGAACAACCCCGAGGACGTGGAAAAGGCCGAAGCTCTGGTCAATGCGATCAATAACAACACCCTCAACAAGCCGGCCGAGCGCATCATAATCGTCGGCGACACCCACTACATAGCCGCTCCGTGCTGCAACCCTATCCCGGGCGACCCGGTAATCGGCGTCAAATGCCCCGACGGCACCATCATCGTGCACAAGAAGAGCTGCCATTGCCTGGAGAGCCTCGGAAGCACCCAGGGCGACAAGCTGGTGGCGGTGAACTGGGACGGCAAGTTCGGCCAGTTCGACTTCCCTGTGAAGATCAATCTCAAGGGCCTCGACAGGGTCGGGCTTCTGAACGACGTCACCTCGCTCATATCCCTGTCGCTTGGCATAAACATGCGCAAACTCTCCATCGACACGGACAGAGGCATATTCGAGGGCACCATCGAGCTTCTGGTCAAGGACCGCAGCACCATAGAGGAACTGATAGAAAAGATCAGCAAGATTAAAGGGATACAGAGCGTATCCAGACTTGAACTGTAATGAACAAAAGGCTCAAAGACATTCTTTTACCCCTGGGAGCGGCCGCGGCGTGCATAATGCCGACCTTCTTTATGCATTCCTGTGCCAATACCACCCAGTCCCCTACGGGCGGTGACAAGGACACCATCCCGCCGGCCCTCTACTGGACCAGTCCGGCTCCGGGCGCCACTCAGGTGGACACACACAAGACCAGGCTCACCTTCGGATTCGACGAATACGTGACCATCAAGAACCAGCAGAACATCTTCCTTTCCCCTCCCCAGAAGAAGGCGCCGAAGGCCAAGGTGAAAGGCAGGGGCATCGTGGTCACATTCGAGGAGCCTCTGCAGAAGGGGGTTACCTACACGCTGGACTTCACCGACGCCCTCGCGGACAACAACGAAGGAAATATGTTCCCCGGCTTCACCTACGTGTTCTCCACCGGCGACAGGATAGACTCCATGCTCGTCACGGGCACGGTGCAGGACTGCAACACCCTGATGCCTGTCAAGGGCGTCACCGTGATGCTATACAAGGATCGGAGCGACTCTGCCATCTTCAAGACCAGGCCTTTCGCCGCCACCAAGACCGATGACTGGGGCTATTTCTGCATCCCGTACATTCCGGACACGCTTTACCGTCTCTACGCCATCAAGGACGAGAACAACGACAACCTTTACCAGATGGAGACCGAGCAGGTCGGATTCATCGACTCGCTCATACGTCCTGTGATGAAGGTCAGCGACACGCTGAAGGAGATGCAGAAGTACGACATGAAGGACACCCTGGAATGCCGTGCGCGCCGCAGCGAATACGAAATCCGCCTTTTCAAAGAGGAAAGCACGAAGCAGAAACTGATGAACAAGGGCCGCAGCGCCGACAGACGTATGTACGTGACCTTCTCTGCCAAGGACGTCTGGATCGACTCCCTGTGGGTCAAGGGCTACAGGGCCGACCGCCTCATAACCCAGTTCAACCTCCGCCAGGACAGTCTCGAGATCTGGATCAACGACCGCAGGCCGACCCCGGATACGCTCCAGCTCTACGTCAATTACCGCAAGACCAATGACTCCACCCTTGTGATGGAGCCTTCGCTTGAACACTTCCCTATGTTCATCGAGGGTGCCCAACCGAAGAAGAAGGGCCGCGCCGCCAGGATGAACCTCAAGCACGAGGACACCATCTGCGTGTACAAGCTCACGGCAGAAGCCGAGAAGGTGGAGCAGGACGGATTCGTGTTGGAATTCGACTACCCTCTCATCAACGCCGATTTCGATTCGCTCAAATTCACCTACATCAACCCCAAGCAGAAGACCCTGACCGGAACCTACAGCGTGGAGCAGGATACGCTCAACCTGCGCCGGTACACGGTAAAGCCTAAGGAGAAGATGCTTCCGGGCTACGAGTACCACCTCAAGGTGCCTCACAGGGCCTTCCGCGACATCAACGGATTCTACAGCGACAGCACCGAGGTGAAGGTGTCCCTGCCGAAGGACGACCAGCTGAGCACCATACGCCTGAAGATGGAAGGAGTGGAAGGGAAGCTTATAGTGGACCTTCTTAACGAGAAGCGTGACAAAGTTTTACGCTCATACATAATAGAACAGGACGCCGAACTGTCCTTCCCGTATCTGAAGGAAGGCAAATACAGCGTCAGGGTCACGTTCGACTATAACCGTAACTCCATGGTGGACACCGGCGACCTTCTGCTGAAGCGCCAGCCGGAAAAGGTGGCCTTCTTCAAGGTCAGCGACACGGAGGAATTCCTGGTGCTGCCTGCCGCCACCGAACTCACCCAGATAATAACCGTCAAAGATCTCAAGTAAATGAAAAAGCTGATTCTCACATTTGCCTGCATCTTTGGCGCAGTCAGCGCCTTCGGTCAGCTGCCGGTAGAGCGCATCGCCGCTGAACCGACGGATACCACGCACACCGCAGCCGCTATTGACAGCACCGCCCTTGCTACACTCGTTGCGGACAGCACTGTCCTCGCCCGCAGACACAATCCGGGGCTGCAGGTCAGCCCGAGCCCGGAACCGGAACAGAAGCCGATCGAAGTCGAAGTCGTGCAGGACACGCTGATTACCGATTGGCCCGACGAGTATCTGGACACCGTGCAGGTGACGTTCTCCACGAAGTTGAACGACTACTCGATGATAGGCTTCAACTATGGCGTGACCCTCACCGGAATGCAGTTCAGCCCGAGCCACAGCCAGAGCAGGGACCTCGCCCTCGGCCATTATTCGCTCACTTTCACGCATTACGAGAAGATGTTCAACTACCTCCCGTATTTCGGGTGGACCATTGGCCTGGAATACGGCCACGAGGGCTATCACTTCAAGGAAAACAAGGAGACAGGCGAGACCTACGAGTACCCGGTGGAGAAGAGTCGCGCGATGAAGATGGACGTGGTGGAAGTGCCGTTTATGATGCAGGTTCACCGCGACGGGCTGCACAGCAAGGTCTATGCGGGCATCGGAATCTACGGCGGCTACAGGCTTTCGGTGGAAAGGAGCGGCCCGAACGTGAACGCCGACTATCAGAACAAATTCTACGACACCGACATACGCTGGGACTACGGCTTCCAGGGCGGCGCGGGACTCGCGCTCATATTCGAGCCTTTCGAACTGCACCTGAACGCGCAGCTCCGATACGGCCTTTCGAGCATCTTCCAGGCCAATTCGCTCTACCCCGCCGGCAGCGACTACGAGGCGTTGAACAGCACATATTACCGTTATGCCTACCCTCTGGACATCATCATCTCGGCGGGCATACATATACAGCTGGGCAAGCGCTTCGGCACCACCAACGCCGACCTCAAGCGCCAGGCAAAAGAAATAGTCTATGGTAAAGATAGGTAATCCCGCAGTGGAAATGGGACCGGGCCTGCCAATCGTCATTCAGACGATGTGCAACACCCACACGAACGACGAAAAGGCCTGCATCGAGCAGTGCGTGAGACTGTCCGAAACCGGAGCGCAACTCATACGCCTCACGGTGCCGGGAGTTCAGGACGTGCCCCACATCAGGGCCATAAGGGAGACCCTTCGCCGGATGGGTTACAGTACCCCGATCGTCGCCGACATCCATTTCTCGTCCCAGACTGCCATAGAAGTGGCGCCATACGTGGACAAGGTCCGCATCAATCCGGGCAACTTCCACAGGGACCACCGGCGAGCACGCGAAGAATTCGCCCATCTGATAGATGTCTGCAAACAGTGCGGCACGGCCATCAGGATAGGCGTGAACCACGGGTCACTGGGCGAATACATCACATCTCTCTACGGGAACACCCCGCACGCTATGGCCCTGGCCGCTATGGAATGGGTGGAAATGTGCGTGGAGAACAACTTTGACAAGGTGGTCGTGTCCCTCAAGTCATCGAACACCGTGACTATGGTCCAGGCCTACAGGGAACTGGTCGGGATGTATAAGGAAAAGGGGATTTATTTCCCTCTGCACGTGGGAGTTACCGAGGCCGGGAACGGCGACAGCGGACGCATCAAGTCGTGCGTGGGCATCGCCACCCTGCTGTCCGAAGGAATAGGCGACACCATCCGCGTGTCCCTTACCGAAGATCCCCAGGCCGAACTTCCCGTGGCCGCATATCTGGCCTCCAGATATTCTTCAGCGCCCACGCCCGTCCTTCCCGAAAGGGAGGAAAAGATGCTTGACGCGGCCTGCACATGGGGCGTGAAGCTGATGCGCGGCGAAGTGGACAACATCCCGGAAGACGCTCTGGAGCCGTACCTGCGAGACGAGATACTCCAGGCCGCCCGGAAACGCTTCTACAAGCCTGAATACATCGCCTGCCCGGGCTGCGGAAGGACTATGTACAACCTTCAGCAGGCCTTCGAGGAGGTTAAGGCCAAGACTTTGCACCTCAGCAATATTGTGATCGCCGTAATGGGCTGCATCGTGAACGGCCCGGGAGAGATGGCAGACGCTGACTGGGGATATGTAGGCGAAGGCGGCGGCAAGGTGTCCATATACAAAAAAAATGTGCCCGTTCTGAAGCACATTCCCGAAAGCGAAGCCGCTGACAAACTCCTGGAGCTTATAGAAGAAGACCGGAAATCTTAAGATACAGCACGGCCACAGGTATGGCGAGCATCATCGAGTCCAGCCTGTCATAGACCCCACCGTGCCCCGGAATGACGTTTCCGGAATCCTTCACCCCGAAGAACCGCTTCCACATACTCTCCACCAGATCACCCAGATCGGCGATCACGCTCATAACCGCGGCGAATGCCAATGTGTGCAGCCACCCGGTCTCAAGCAGTCCTACCGCTTTCAGCAGCACAGCGCCCAGACACGCGAACACTATGCCTCCGGCAAATCCCCACCAGCTCTTGTTGGCCGAAATGTGCGGCGCCATCCTGCGCGCACCCGGAAGCCTTCCCAGAGTGCATCCGAAGCAATATGCCCCCACATCGGAGAGCGACACGATGATGAATATGTCCAGAAGCAGCAGCCCGCTGTACACCCCGTTCTGAATGCACAGAACCGGTGTCAGTGCCAACGGCAGCGCCGTAAAGAACAGTCCCGCCACGCCGTAGGCCATTCGGCCGTACCTGGAGCAATCCCCCGACCATACAGGCAGCACCACAGCCGCCAGAACCGGAATGAGCGACGCGTAAACCCACTTTTCCGAAGCCAGACCGAGCCTGCTGAGATATATCGTAAGAAAGAATGCCAATGCGCCCGCGCAGAACAGCACCTGGCAGACTCTGAACTCGCGCCCCATAGAAAAACGGAAGAATTCATACAGAGCCATCACGGTCAGAGCGCCGAACACTACCGCAAAACAAGGCTGCGGGCCCAGCAGGCCCACAGCTATGACAAGTGCGTAAACGACGCCCGAAACCGATCTTTTAAGCAGCTGGCTCACTTTCAGTCTGGTCCGATTCAGGTTTGTCCTCTATGAGTTCGTCCTTCTTATCCTTGACCTTAGGCCCGCAAATGGCTTCCACGTCTTCGGCGAAGATGACTTCCTTAGTGAGAAGGAGTTCAGCCACCTGACGCCACTCGGCCTCGTGTTCCTTAAGGATGGAGAGAGTCTTGTCGTGAACTTCACGCACAAGCCTGCTTACCTCGGCGTCGAGCAGTTCGGCGGTCTTCTCCGAATAAGGCTTGGTGAAGTCGTAAGAGCTTCCGGTCGAATCGTAATAGCTGAAATAACCGAACTTCTCGGACATTCCGTAGTACTGAACCATAGCGTAGGCCGTCTTGGTAAGCCTTTCAAGGTCATTCTGAGCGCCGGTGGAAGGTTCTCCGTTGAGAATCTCCTCGGCTACCCTGCCGCCTATCAGAGAGCACATCTCGTCCATCATCTGGCTCTTGCGCTCTATCTTGTGCTCATCAGGCAGATACCAGGCTGCACCGAGCGCCTGTCCGCGCGGAACTAGCGTAACCTTCACGAGCTGATGTGCGTGAGGAAGAAGCCAGCTTACCACTGCGTGGCCGGCCTCGTGATGGGCGATGGTCTTCTTCTCGGAATCCGAGAGGATGTAGCCCTTCTTCTCTATGCCGCCCACGATTCTGTCAACTGCGTCCAGGAAGTCCTGTTTGCATACGGCGGATTCGTTCTTGCGGGCAGCCACGAGAGCTGCCTCGTTGCAGACGTTGGCTATGTCCGCGCCGCTGAAGCCCGCGGTCTGCCTGGCCATGAACGATACGTCGAAGTCATTGGCCAGCTTTATGTTGCGTACGTGGACGTTGAAAATCTCCTCGCGCTCCTTGAGCTCAGGAAGGTCCACGTGTATCTGTCTGTCGAAACGTCCGGCACGCATCAGCGCCTTGTCCAGGATGTCGGCACGGTTGGTGGCGGCGAGCACTATGACGCCGCTGTTGCTTCCGAAACCGTCCATCTCGGTAAGAAGCTGGTTGAGAGTGTTTTCCCTCTCGTCATTGCCGGAGAATCCGGCGTTCTTGCCCCTCGCGCGGCCCACTGCGTCTATCTCGTCGATGAACACGATGCACGGGGCTTTTTCCTTGGCCTGGGCGAAGAGGTCACGCACACGCGAAGCGCCCACGCCCACGAACATCTCCACGAAATCCGAACCGCTCATAGAGAAGAAAGGCACATCGGCCTCCCCCGCCACCGCCTTGGCCAGCAAGGTCTTACCGTTACCCGGAGGACCTACGAGAAGCGCTCCCTTAGGTATCTTCGCGCCCAGTTCGGTGTACTTCTTCGGGTTCTTCAGGAAATCCACGATCTCCATCACTTCCTCTTTCGCTCCGTACAGGCCGGCCACGTCCTTGAAGGTGACGTTGACCTTGTTCTTGTCCGCGAGCTTTCCCTGCGCCTTGCCGACGTTGAACGGATTCATTCCGCCGCCGCCCTGACCGCTCTGGCCGCCGCCCATAGGACGGAAAGCGCGGAACATAAAGGCGTACATTATGATGATCATCAGGATGGGGAACACCCACTCGAGCACGTTGCCCCAGATGTCGCTGTTCTGGCTGACCACGAGTTTGACCTGACTTTCCTTGGGAAGTTCGGCGTTGAGCGCAGCCAGTTCCTTCTCCATATCGAAATGGTCCGTCGCCAGGAATATGTAGTGAGGCGAACGGGCGGGAACATTGCCGCCGAAATCGGCCGAATACTTGTCCAGAGCCTGGCTTCTGAGCGTCACCAGTCCCTTGTATTCGTTGCGGATGAAATTGATTTCCTTCACGTCTCCGCTCTGAACCATCTCCTGGACCCTGGCCCATTCGATCTTCTGCGGATTGGCGGCGTCCCTGTCCTTGAAAAGCAGGAAGAAAAGACCGCCCACGAGGAGTATGTAAAGCCAGGAAAGATTGACCCTGACTACCTTAACCTTCTTCTTGTCCATCAGTCTGTGTATGTTTTACGAGGTGCGTCGGCCCAGAGATCCTCGAGCCTGTAGAAGTCCCTGTATTCCTTCAGGAACACGTGAACCACGATATGTCCGAAATCTATGATCACCCAGAATGCGTTCTCCATTCCCTGCATACGCAGCGGCTTCACGCCGAGCTTCTCCCGGGCTTCCTTTATAATGTTGTCTGCGATGGCCGACACCATAGTGGTGGACGTGCCCGTGCAAATGACGAAATAATCGGTTATGGCGGTTCCCACCGGCCTGAGGTCTATAGAGATGACATCCTCGCCTTTTTTGTCCAGAATGGCATCAGCTATAACTTTTAGTTCTTTATCTATCATAAATGGATTTTGTATATTTGCGGCCACAAAGATACAAATTTTACACCACTATGGAAAGAGCCGGAATTACTTGGCAGGAAAGAGTCAAATCTACAAATTCTGAGGCCGGAATGCACATTTCCGACTATGACAATCTGTCAATAATCGCTGCACATTGCCAGGATGCCGGACGCGGTCAGGGCGACCACCGCTGGTACGCCACCCCGGGCCGCAACCTCACCTTCACCATAGTGCTGAAGCCCTCTGACTTCCCCGCTTCCGATGTCCTCTACCTTACCCGCATCACCACCCTCGCGCTGCTCTCATACCTGTCTGCCAACGGGATCGAAGCCCGCATCAAATGGCCGAACGACATCTGGGTGGGCGACCGGAAAATCTGCGGCATACTCATAGAGAACACACTTGACGGGCCAACGGTCAAATGGTCTCTCATCGGAATCGGCCTGAACGTGAACGAGCGCGACTGGCCCGAAGATCTGCCTAACCCTGTGTCTATGTACGAACTGACCGGTCGGGAATACGACCTCGAGACTGAACTTGAAGCCTTCCATAAAGAATTTTGCCGCTTCGCGGAAATGTATTCCAGCGAAAACGGCAAAAACTTTCTGACCCGGGAATTCGAACTTAAGGTGTTCAGGCTTCCTGAAGCTCTTTGATCACAGCCGCAGGATCTTCGGCTCCGAGAACTGAACTTCCGGCCACCACGATGTCCGCTCCGCTCTCGGCGAGAACCTTGACGTTATCGAGTCCCACTCCCCCGTCCACTTCTATCAAGGTCTTGGCCTTGCAGCGGTCTATCTGGGTCTTGAGAGCCACTACCCTGTCCACCGTCTGATATATGAACTTCTGGCCGCCGAAGCCGGCGAAAACCGACATTATCAGGAAGAAGTCCACCTTTCCGATATACTTGTAGAGCTTGTCCACCTGGATGTCAGGATTTATGGCCAGGCCCACCTTCAGCCCCTGCTTCCTGGCCGCGCGTATCACGGATGACGTTCTCCAGCCGGTGGTCTCGAGATGGAAGCTGACCATCTTCACGCCCAGCTCGGCCAGACGCTTGAACCACCTTTCGGGCTTCACCACCATCAGGTGGGCGTCCATCGGGATATGTACGGCCTTGCTGATGGAGGCCACCACAGGGAATCCGAACGAGATGTTCGGAACGAAACTGCCGTCCATAATGTCCAGATGCAGATAATCCGCATTTGCATCTATCATCGCGATGTCCTTCTCGAGATGAAGGAAATCGGCCGTAAGAATCGAAGGAGCTACTTTCATACCTTATTTAAAATTAACCACGACATCTTCCAGATGACGGGCGTATTTGTCCAGGCTCGCCAGGTCCAGCTTCTCTCCCGGAGTATGAACCCCGCGAAGCGTAGGACCGAACGAAATCATATCCAGCCCGGGGAACTTCTCCAGGAACAGGCCGCACTCAAGTCCCGCGTGTATGGCAAGCACCAGAGGTTCGCAGCCGAACAGCTTCACGTAAGAGTCCACGCACTGCTTGAGAAGCGGCGAATCCACGTTCGGAGCCCATCCCGGGTACTCGTTCTTGTGTTCAACTTCCGCTCCGCCAAGTTCGAGCGCGGCCCTTACCTTGGCGGCGATGGCCCTGCACTCGCTCTTCGTGCTGCTGCGCTGGCTTGTGCATACAAATATAGCATTAGTTTCGAAATCCGTCTTCACCGAAGCGAGATTGGTCGAAGTCTCCACGAATCCTTCCACATCCTGGCTCATAGCCACCAGTCCGTGCGGACAGGCGTAAAGAGAAGCGACGATGCGGCGGGCCTGATCTGTCTTGATCGGAAGATGCTTACAAGGATGCTCTATCTTCATACAGTCGAACACCAGTCCCGGGTCGGTGACTCTGAACTCGTTCTTCACGTCTGCGGCGAACTGTGCGAATTCAGCCTTGAGACCTTCCGGATCGGCCGTAGCCACAGCTGCGATGCACTCGCGGGCGATGGCGTTGTGCTTGCCGCCGCCGTTGATCTTGACTACCTGCAGTTCGTCCAGATGTGTGTAGAGGAACCGGAGCATCAGCTGCACGGTGTTCGCGCGGCCCTTGTTGATGTCATCTCCGCTGTGACCGCCGAGACCTCCCATAATGGAGAGTTTGCACTTGGCATATCCCTCGCGAAGCGGCTCGTTCTCAAAATGATACACAGCTTCAGTGGTGACTCCGCCGGCGCAGCCTATGAACATCTGGCCCTCGTCTTCGGAGTCGAGGTTGATGAGGGTCTTGCCCGTGAAGAAGCCTTCCTTCATAAACTCAGCGCCGTCCATACCGGTCTCCTCGGAGATCGTGAACACGCACTCGAGTTTGCCGAGAGGCAGGTCGCTTTCCAGAAGGGCGAGGCAGGATGCGATGCCGATTCCGTCGTCAGCGCCGAGCGTGGTCTGCCTGGCTATCATCCAGCCGTCCTCTATTTCGTACTTAATCGGATCTTTGGAGAAATCGTGGTCCGAGCCGGCGACCTTCTCGCACACCATATCCTGATGGGCCTGAAGCACCAGAGTCGGAATGCTCTCCTTACCCTTGCTGGCCTGGCGGGTGATGCACACGTTCCCTATCTCGTCTTTTTTAGAGAGCAGATTATGACGGTCTGCCCAATCCAGAAGATATGCCGTAACAGGCTCTTCGTGACCTGAACCGCGTGGAATACGCGTTATGTCCTTGAATATCTCAAGGATGCGATCGGATAACATACTTATGAAGATTTAAAAATTAACGTCCAACCGGCTGAAGAATGCCCTCAAGCTCAGTTACATAGCTCTTGAACATTCTGTCAGTGCTCATAAGGTCGCTCACGTTGTTGCACGAATGCATTACGGTGGAGTGATCCTTTCCGCCGGTCTTAGCCCCGATGGCGGAAAGCGAGCAGTTCGGAATAAGGTTCCTGCACAGGTACATCGAGATCTGGCGGGCCTGAACAAGCTGCCTCTTGCGTGAAGTGGAGAGAAGATCGTCCTTCGTTATATGGAAGTACTCGCATACCGCAGCCTGCACCTTCTCTATGGTGAGGTCGTTCTTCTCCTCGGATACTATGTTCTCCAGCACGCTGGCGGCCATCTCTATGGAGCAGTCCCTGTGCGTGAAGGTGGAATATGCCATAAGCGAGATGAGCGCTCCCTCGAGTTCTCGGAAATTGCTCCTGATGTTCATCGCGATATAGCGCAGAACGTCGTCGGAAATCATAAGGCCTTCCCTCTCGCACTTGCTCTGGAGCATGCTCAGACGGGTGTTGTAGTCAGGATGCTTGAGCTCTACCGACAGACCCCACTTGAAGCGCGACAGAAGCCTCTCCTCGAAGTTCTCAAGTTCCTTCGGAGCCCGGTCCGAAGTGAGGATGAGCTGCCTGTTGTGCAGATGCAGATGGTTGAAGATGCTGAAGAAGGCACTCTGGTTACCCTGCCCGCGCATATCCTGGATATCGTCCACGATAAGCACGTCTATCTTCATATAGAAGGACAGGAACTCGGTGAGGATGTTCCTCTGGGTGGCATCCATATACTTGGTCTTGAACTCGGTGCCGGTAACATAGAGGACCGTGCACTCAGGGTTCTTCTCCTTGATGGCGTTACCTATGGCCTGTGCCAGATGGGTCTTGCCAAGTCCGCAGCCTCCGAAAATGAAGAGCGGGTTATAGGGAGTGTTCCCCGGATTGTCAGAGATCTCCATACCGGTGAGTATGCCAAGCTTGTTGCATTCGCCTTCCACGAGCGTGGAGAAGCGGTAGTCCGGATTAAGGCGCGGATCTATCTGGAGGCGTTTGAGACCAGGATATACGAGAGGCCCTGTGCTCCCGCCCGGCTTGAGGGTCGAGAAAGGCACCGGAGAATTGGTGACCTTGGGACCAGCAGTGCCGTCCACCACCACGGAAGGCTGACCCTGAACGGGGGCTATCCTGTAACGGAGTCTCGCGCCCTCGCCTATCACCCTCTTCAGGGTGCGTGACAGAAGGTCGATGAAGTTTTCTTCTATGAAACTGCGGTAGTATTCGGTAGGGACTTCCAGTGTCAGGACATCACCGGCAAGGCTTACGAAACGTATAGGTTTGAACCAGGTTTCGTACTGAACGGGGAGGATGTTGTTCTCAATGATGCGCAGACAATCCTCCCAGACATTGTTACTATGTCTTGCTGTGTCCTGCATTTAATAGGGATCTTTAACGGGAACAAAAGTCGAGGAAAAAAAGTATATAAAAAATTAAATCTGCTATTGGAAATATAAATTAAAATACATAGCAAAAAAATTTTTACGTCGCTTTCGGGTTTCTCTTTGCCGCTTGATTATCAATAGGTTACAGGGGTGGGTAAAGAAAGGCTTGCGTCAGTCCAAACCGGTCCGAATCGGCCCTCTACCTGATTCTGGTAAGGGTTTCTCCGCTGATTTTCACCATAAAGGAATCGGGGTATTTCGCCTTGATTTTTTTATACTCGGCACGGGCCTTCTCTTCGGAGTCGGAAACGCCGATCACATACTTTTTCAGTTTGCCCGAATTGACAACGAAAGGCTCGTAACCCAGAAGTCTGCCGTCGCCTTTGCTGACGGTCGAAGACACTGCGAAGATCTGCACGCCGTACCTGACGGTGGCGGCAGCATCGACGGTCTGCTGTTTTGCCGGCTTGGCGGTGGTTCCGGTGGTCTGCTGTTTAGGCTGCGATGCCGGTTTGGCGGCAGCATCAGTTTTGGATGGCTGTGAGGCCACATTGGCAGTTGATTGTGAAACGGTATTGGCCGGATTAGAAGTTTGTGCAGTCGGCTGCGGGGTCGAGGTAGAGGCGTCGTACTGCTTTTTGTATTCGATGAATGACTGGAGCAGCCGTTTGGCCAGTTCCTGGCGCTGCGCCGGTTTCTTCAGTTCGGCGAGGTCGGACTGGTTGCTGATGAAGCCGAGTTCCACCAGCACAGCCGGCATCGTGGTCTTCCACAGCACATAGAACGGATCCTGGCTCACTCCCCTGTTTACTTTTATAGGGCCGCCGCGAAGGTTCTGGTTGATGATCTGCGCGAAATCGATGCTCTGCTGCAGGTGCGCGCTCTGCATCATCGTCATAAATATGTAGGAGCTCGGATCGGAAGGATCGAACCCCGCTTCCTTGGCATTATAGCCCTCGTCGAGCATTATCACGGAGTTCTCCCTTTTGACCAGTTCGAGATTGGCCTTGTAAAGGTCGCGGTTCTTCTGGGATGACTGGCCCAGAACGTGGATGGAGAAGCCTGAGGACGCGGTGGACCAGGCGGCGTTGATGTGGATGGAGATGAACAGGTCGGCCGCGCACTGGTTCGCGATCTCGGCGCGGCGGTCAAGCGAGATGAATGTGTCGTCGTCGCGCGTAAGGACGGTCTTGACATCCGGGCAGTTCTTCTGGATGAGCTTCTCCAGGCGCTGTGCTATGTCGAGGGTGAAATCCTTCTCGCGGGTCTTGCCGTCCTTGCTCACCGCACCCGGGTCCTTGCCGCCGTGTCCCGCGTCTATGACCACGGTACGAAGGGTCAGGTCAGAGGATGCAAAAGCATTCGTGAATACCGAAAAAGCCAAAATCAGGACTGCTGCGACGCGCTTCATATTGAAAACTCCGAATTATATCTTATCTTTGCGAGATTGCAAATTTAGTAAAAATTGCTCAAACACATATATAAATATGTAGCGGCCGTGACGGTTATTCTGCTGCTGAGCCTTTCGCAGGGCTGGGCGCAGAGGCCACCGCGTTCGGGCGCCAAACCGCTGGCCGGAGGAGCCAGGCCGAAGAAGGAGGTTGCGCCCCCGGATTCAGCCACATTGGCACGAAGGGACAGCATCGCACGCGCGGACAGCCTGTTCAAAAGGGATTCGCTCGCGGGTTTGAGCTACAGTTCCCTCAAGCAGCCGGCATTCTCAAACGCACGCGACTCCATAGTGGAAGTGTTCACCGACGGGAAGAGGATGATCTACTACTACGGCGACGTGACCGTCAAATACCAGGACATGACCCTTACGGCCGAGAGGATGGATTACGACATGAACTCGGGCGTAGTGTATGCCAGAGGCGTTCTGGACACCCTGACGGGCGAATGGAAGGGCCTTCCTGTGATGACGCAGGGCAAGCAGTCCTACAAGATGCACGAGATCCGCTACAACTTCAACAGCCAGAAAATCAGCATCAGGCAGGCGCTCACCTCGGAAGACGAAGGCCTTCTGCACGGCGAGCACATCAAGATAATGCCGGACAAGAGCATGAACGTGGAACACGGAAAATACACCGTGTGCGACCTCGAACATCCTCACTACTGGATGGAACTTTCTGTAGCCAAGGTGGTTACCAAGCCTAACAGGAAGACGGTGTTCGGCCCGGCGCACCTGGTGGTGGCGGACGTGGACATTCCTTTCCTGGGCATACCTTTCGGATTCATTCCGAAAAAGCCGGAGCGCGCCACGGGACTCCTGATGCCGACCTTCGGAGAGGAGAATTCCCGCGGTTTCTTTATGAAGGACGCCGGAATGTACTTCGTGTTCGGAGATTATCTGGACCTCTCGGTGACGGGAGACTATTTCACCCTGGGTTCCTGGGCGGTAGATGTAAACTCCAGGTATAAAGTCAATTACAAGTGCAACGGCAACCTGTCCATCAACTACTCCTACGACCAGACCGGAGAAAAGGGCGCGTCGGACTTCTACTCTTCCACGAACTTCGGCGTGAAATGGAGCCATTCGCAGGATTCGAAAGCCCATCCGGGAACCACGTTCAGCGCCTCGGTGAACTTCTCCAGCCCTTCGAACAGCAAATACAACTCCCACTCGGTCACCGAAGCCCTTCAGAACCAGGTCAGTTCGTCCATCTCCTATTCGAAGAACTGGAACGGCAAGGTCAACCTCTCACTCAACCTCCTGCACAGCCAGAACTCCAGGGACAGTTCCTACACCTTCACGCTGCCTAACGTGACCCTCTCCGTGAGCACGTTCTACCCTTTCAAGCAGAAGAACAGAGTGGGCAAGGAGAAATTCTGGGAGAAGATTTCGTTCGGCTACAACACCACCCTTCAGAACAAGATCAGCTTCAAGGCCAGCGAATTCGGCCAGGAAGGCTTCACCGACAAGTTCAAGAACGGCATGGCCCACAACTTCAGCATAGGCCTGCCAAGCTTCCAGCTGCTCAAATACTTCACATTCAACCCGTCCATCTCCTACAGCCAGAACTGGTTTTTCCGCAGCAGCGAGGCCGTCTACAACTCCGAGACCGGCAAGGTCGAAGTGAACGAGGGCAAGCAGTTCGGCAGTTTCGGCATCACACAGAACTACTCCGGATCCATCAGCATGAGCACGCGCCTGTACGGTATGTACAATTTCGGCAAGTACAGCAAGGTGCAGGCCATCCGGCACGTCATCTCCCCTACCGTATCGCTCCAGGTGAGCCCTGAGAAGGGCACCTATGCCAACGGTTACCGCACCTACACCTACACCGATTCGAGCGGCAACGAGCAGGAATACCAGTACAACATCTACCAGGGCCAGCTTTATTCGGCCCCGGGCAAGGGCAAGACCGCTTCGATGAGCGTCTCCATAGGAAACAACCTTGAGGCCAAGGTGCGCGACTACGCCGACACCACGGGCAAGGGGAACAAGAAGGTCAAGCTCCTGGACCAGTTCAGCATTTCCACAGGATACAACTTCCTGGCGGATTCTCTGAAGATGCGCACCATCAGCACCTCGATGAGCACGAACCTCTTCAACAAGGTCAACCTCAGCGGAAGCGCCGCATTCGACCCGTACGCCATCGACTCCAAGGGCAAGACATATAACAGGTACGCCATAAGCGCCGGACAGGGATTGGCCCGCTTCACCACGGCATCGCTCTCCGCCTCATACTCGCTCTCCGGCAAAGGCTCGATCGAAGGCAACGACGGCCGCACCGAAGGAAGCACCGCGGACTATTACCAGAGGATTTACTATCACCCGGTTACGGGCGAATACATACCGGGCGGATGGCTCTATTACACGAACCCGAACGTGCCGTGGTCGCTGAACTTCAGCGCCAGCTTCAGATATTCGCGCTCCTACAGCTACGACAGCACGAACGCCGTGCTCAAGCAGAAGGATACCTACACCACCACGCTCAACCTGACCGGCAACATCAAGCTTACCCCGCGTCTGAGCCTGAACGCGTCGTCCGGCTTCGACTTCATAGCCAAGGAGCTGACCACCACGCAGATGAACGCCACCTACGACCTTCACTGCTTCAACATCACCTTCTCATGGGTGCCTATCGGCACGTGGAAGTCCTACAGTTTCAAGATAGCTGCCAATGCGGCCTCCCTGGCCGACCTGCTGAGGTTCAAAAAGAGCAGCAGCTATTGGGATAATTAAAATTATTAGTATATTTGCAGCGCTCTTGCGTAAAGAGACTCTATAATTATACACATAGAAATTCAAATTAACGGCGGTTCCGCCACAATTTAATACTTACATTCATGCCACATCGTCTATACGACCTTAGTGTGATGAGCCGCGAGGAGCTGGAAAACATTGCCGGTCCTCTGGGCATTAAATTCACAAAGAAGACAGACAATGAGAATCTCGCATATATGATTCTCGATGCTGAAGCTACCGCGGTAGCGAACGGGTCCCTGGCCGCTGAACCTGCTCCGAACAGGGAAAAGCGCAAAGCCGGCAGACCGAAGAAACAAAATGCACAACCTGCATCAACTGACAAAACTTCAGAAGAACAGAAAACTTCAGAGGTAAAGGAAACCACGGCGGAAAAGCCACAGCAGAACAACAGAAAGCGTGGCAGAAAGCCTGCCAATGCCGAAAAACAGGCCGCAGCGCCGCAACAGAACACCGGAAACGCCCAGCAGACTGCCACGGAGGCCAAGCCGGAAACTGCCGCAGCGGCACCTCAGACGGAAACCCCTGCCAAGCAGGAAGGACAGTCAAGACGCGGCCGCAAGAAGAAATCTGAAAACACACAGTCTGCCGCTGAAAAGCCGGAAACGGAGGCCAAACCGGCCGAAAAGCCGCAGCAGAACAACAGTCAGAACACAGCCGCTCCGGATCCTAGGAAACAGGCCATACTGAACAAGGCAGCCGAAAGGCTCGCAGCCCAGAAGAACAGAGCGCCGCAGATCCAGGCACCGGTCCAGACTCCGGAACAGGATCAGAATTCCGACCAGGCCCAGGCCCAGCCTCAGCAGAACGCGCAGCAGCAGCCTAAACAGCCTCAGCCGCAGAAACAGCGTTATCCTGAATATGAAGGCACAGTCACGGCCACAGGCGTACTGGAAGTCATGCCTGACGGGTACGGATTCCTTCGCAGCTCCGATTACAATTACCTCAACAGCCCTGATGACATATACGTTTCCGCACAGCAGATAAAGAGTTTCGCCCTGAAGAATGGCGACACCGTGCTCGGCGAGATCCGTCCTCCGCGCGAAAGCGACAAATATTTCCCTCTGGTAAGCGTAAAGCAGGTCAACGGCCGTTCTCCTGAATTCATCAGGGACCGCGTTCCGTTCGACTTCCTCACACCGCTCTTCCCGGACGAGAAATTCAACCTGCTCGGACACGGACACGGCTCAGATCCTTCCTGCCGCATCGTGGATATGTTCTCCCCTATCGGAAAGGGTCAGCGCGGCCTTATCGTGGCTCAGCCAAAGACCGGTAAGACTATGCTGCTCAAGAGCATAGCCAATGCCATCGCAGACAACCACCCTGAGGTTTACGAGATCGTGCTCCTCATCGACGAGCGCCCTGAGGAAGTTACGGACATGCAGCGCAGCGTGAAGGCCGAAGTCGTGGCTTCCACCTTCGACGAGCCTGCCGAGAGACACGTGAAAGTGGCCAATATGGTACTCGAAAAAGCCCGCAGACTCGTAGAGTGCGGACACGACGTGGTCATCCTTCTCGACTCCATCACCAGGCTCGCCCGCGCCTACAACACCGTTCAGCCTGCTTCGGGCAAAGTCCTCACCGGCGGTGTGGATGCCAATGCCCTCCAGAAGCCTAAGCGCTTCTTCGGTGCGGCCCGCAACGTGGAAGGCGGCGGTTCGCTTACGATCCTCGCCACAGCCCTCACCGAGACTGGCTCGAAGATGGACGAAGTCATATTCGAGGAATTCAAGGGAACCGGCAACTCCGAGATCCAGCTCGACCGCTCGCTCGCGAACAGACGTATCTTCCCTGCAGTAAACGTGGTACTCTCGGGAACGCGCCGCGACGACCTTCTCTACGACAAGTCCGCAAGCCAGAGAATCTGGATCCTGCGCAAGATCCTGGCGGATATGAATCCTATCGAAGCGATGAACTTCATGCTTCAGATTATGGACGAATACAAGACGAACCAGGACCTGCTGGACAATATGAACAAGGTCACTCCGCGGGACGCGAAGTACTACGACTAATTACGGTAGAAACGGTCGTTATCTATAACGCAGATCTCCTTCTTACGGAAGACGCACCTGCGGAAGAAATTGTTAATAAGACCAAAACCATAACCATACAGCTGCACGAAAGCTGCAGCCATAGAGAGGAGCCCCACATAAGGGCTCTTTTCTTTTATGGACGCGTGAACGAGGATCAGAAGCGCGTACAGCACCACCGGTGCGGCTATCCACGCCTTTCCGAATGCCAATGCGCCCAGAACCAGCGCAGTGCAACCTACGGCGAAGGCGCTCGGAAGCAGATGCACCAGCTTGAGCGACCCCGGGTGCCTCAAGGTCAGATCGATGCGAGCCCTGCCGGAATTGAATACCTGCCGGTAAAAGCCGCGAAGCGAAGTTCGGCGCTTGTGATAAAGCGCGGCGCTCTGAACCAGCGCGGAGCTGTGTCCGGCCTCCAGGATGCGCATAGACAGGTCCATATCCTCCCCAAAACGCATAGTCGAGAATCCGTGCGCCTGCTCGAATACGCTCCTGCGCACGCCCATATTGAACGAACGCGGGATGAAGCGGCTAATTTTCTTTTTACCCCCGCGGATGCCGCCGGTAGTGAAAAACGAAGTCATCGAATAGCTGATGGCCTTCTGAAGGGGTGTGAAGTTGTTTGAAGCCATATCCGGTCCGCCGAACAGGTCCACGGGCGTGGCCTTCAGAAAAGCTGCGACATTGGCCAGATACCCCCCGGGCAGGACCGTGTCCGAATCCAGGAACAGCAGATACTCCCCTGTAGCGGACCTGGCACCGAAATTACGCGCAATCGCCGGACCCCCGTTCTCCTTCTCGAGGTAGCGGACAGGCAGGCGACCCGCGAAGCTGTCAACTGTCTGTTTACAACGCACCTTAGATCCGTCCTCGACGACGATGATCTCGAAGTCGCGGAAGGATTGGCCTGCAAAACTGTCAAGAAGTTCACGCACCTCGTCCGGGCGGTTGTAAACAGGTATGATGACCGAAAGAAGCATTATTCGAAGTCTATGTCGGCGAAGAATTCAGGTCTGTGGAAGTCAGGCTCCGCGGTGGCGATAGGCGCGAAAGAGATGAAATGCGGCTCCGGAAGAGCGTCTCCGCACTTGTAGATGTTCCCGCGGAAATGCGCCCCGTCGAGGGTCTTCACGTCGTGAAGGAAGAAGGTCTCCTTAGGAATGATGAGCGCCAGGTTCCATACAGGGACGCATTCACTGTCGAAATGGCGGTTCTCCACCGTACTGAATCGCTTTACACCGGCGATGACAGCATCCGGGGCTGACTCACGATCATGTCTGCCGTGGCCGGCGCGAACCAGGAGCGAACCCGCACAGTTGCACTCGATATTATAATAGAGACCGTCCTCGGGATTCGGGCTCAGGAACACTTCCACGGCGGAATCCTCCCAGATCTTGCCCATATCGTCCGCCAGGGCGCGGCTCCACTTCTCCGCCACCTCGAATTCCAGGAAGATGGAATCGCTGTCGTGGGCGATGCTGAATTTGACTGTCGGCTTGTAAGGATACTGGCTCGGCCAGTTCACGCAGTCCAGACTATGCGTCTGGCGAAATCTCTTTACGTTCAAATGCATTTTTATCGTGTTCTTTAATTTTCTTCTCTCTCCAGGAGCCGTAAACTTCGCTTACGTTGCTGGCCGTTACGAAGGCCTTTATCTGATGGTCCGAAAGGAACTTTCTGAGGTTGGCAAATTCAGCGTTGGTCAAAATGGCCTGGACTTCGAGCTTTTTCTCCTTGGAATACCCTCCATAGACTTCGTACAGGCTGCATCCCCTCTCGAGGTCTTCCACTATGTAGCGGCGTATCTTCTCGGAATCGTCCGACACTATGCAGACCCTCTTTTTCCTGTTGAACGTAGCCATAAAGTAATCCACGCAGATGCCGTTGATCCAGGTACCGATAAGGCCGATGATCACCATGTGGAAAGGATTGATGGCGAAGGCAGTACAGCAGATAACGGCGCCCGATACGGTAACGGACAGGCCAATGTCGAATTTGAGGTATTTGTTGAAGATCTTCGCCAGGATGTCAAGCCCGCCGGTGGATGCATTGATTCTGAACAGGATGGCCTGCGACACGCTGAGAATCAGCACAAAGGTGAGCAGGTCGAACCACGGGTCCCCCATAACGGAGGTCTGCCCCGCCGGGATCAGCCTCTCCACAGGAAGAATCTTCTCCCACACACCTATCATAGGGCCCAGGATGAGCGCGGTATAGACCGTTTTGATGCCGAACTCGTGGTCTATCAGAAGGTAGGCCAATATCAGCAGAATGGCATTGATGACAAACACCATAACCGAGATGTCTATGGCGATTCCGGCTCTGGTGAACACCTCGGACAGAACTATGGAAAGTCCTGAAATGGAACCTATGACGAGCTTGCTCGGAACCAGGAAGAAATACACCGCCGCGGCCGAGATGAACATCGCTATGGTCATAAGCGTGAACTCGGACCAGAACCTGCGGGTCTTCAGAAGTTTAAGAATGTCACCAATTTTAGCCATACTAAAGTTATGTGGAATACCTATTCAGCGTAAAATTAGTTATAATTTTTTGAAAATATCTTCTGAGTTCTTAAAATCTTCAATCTGCCAGGTGCTGTATTTTTTAACGGTCTCAATCGGCTCCGTGGTGGTGAGCCCTATCACCAGCGCACCGGAATCGCGTCCTGCGGTAAGTCCGTTGACGGAATCCTCGAACACCGCCGACTCTGACGGCCCTACGCCCAGCGTCTTCATAGCCCTCAGGAAGCAGTCCGGCGAGGGTTTGGACTCGGCGAAACATTCGCTGGTAAGCACAGCGTCGAATATGTGCTCGAGCTCCGGCCGGTGGGCGTAGATCTGCCCCAGTTTGCTCAGGTTCGAGCTGGTCACCAGGGCTGTTTTGTAACCGCGGACTTTGGCCTCGTTCAGGAACTCCCACGCACCAGGCACATAATTGTATTCCAGCTCGTGCATCTCAAACCTGTCAAGAGCCTCAGTCACCGCCCGGAACGTGGCCGGGGCCATATTGAAGGTCTTTTCCATGGATTTGAGCGTGGTTCCTTTCACCTTGGTCCACAAGTCGGGGTCGTCGAAATACAGAGGAGAGATCCTCTTCCAGAATTCGGTGTATTGGGATTCGGTGTCGCAGATGACGCCGTCGAAATCGAACAGAAGTGCTTTAATTTCAGACATATATGCTTATACTTTTCCTTTTTTGCGAAGAATGATGAATACCGTCAGGCAGAACAGCGACGAGAAGATGGAACCTATCGGAGATGCGAATCCCATAGGATACAGGGTATCCGGCCAGGTCACCGACGCCAGGAACGACAGAGGAATCCTTACCAGTATAATGGCCAGGAAGTTATGCAGGAACGACAGGATCGAATAGCCCGCAGCCGTGAAGAATCCGCTGAAGCAGAACTGGAACGAAGCGAAGAAGCAGTCAAGCGAATAGCTGCGCAGGTACTCCCCTCCCTCCGCGATCACATTGGCATCGGAAGTGAAGATGCTCACCGCCAGGTCCGGAATGAACTGCAGCACCGTGCCGGCCACCACGCCGAAAGCCGCGGAGATGCACATTCCCGTGGCCATAGTCTTGCGGGCGCGCTCCCCGTTCCCGGCACCGAAGCACTGGGCGGACACGGCGGAGATGGTCGCGAGCATTGCGGACGGCATTATGAACAGCAGGCCGATGAATTTCTCCACTATTCCCACCGCGGCGGAATCCACCACGCCGCGCGCATTGGCAATCACGGTTATGGCGATGAAGGATATCTGCACGAAGCCGTCCTGAAGGGCGATGGGCGCGCCGACCTTGAGTATGGCGGAGATCACCTTGCGTTCCAGGCGGAGCTTCACGCCGTCGAGTCCGAGGGTGGCTCTGTGCCGGTAGACGAAGATCGCGGAGACCACCACGCTTATAATCTGGGACAGGGTGGTTCCGAGAGCGGCGCCCAGAGGGCCGAGGCCGCATTGGCCTATGAAGATATAGTCGAGGATGATGTTCGCGGCGCAGGCCACCATCACGAAGTACATAGGGCTCTTCGAGTCCCCTATTCCGCGGAAGAACGAGGCGAGCACGTTGTAGGCGATGATGAAAGGCACACCGGCAAAACACACTGACAGATAATCCCTTGTGCCCGGCACGGCAGTCTGCGGCACGCCCAGCGCGGAGATGATTCCGTCACGAAGCAGGAACAGCAGGCCGAGGGCTATGACGGCGACCCAGATGAAGAACACGATGGTGTTCCCGGCCACCTTCGACATACCGGCACGGTCCTTCGCGCCGAGGGCCATTCCCAGGCGGACGGTGGTGCCCATCGCGAATCCGATGATGATGACCGTGAACATATGCATTACCTGCGCGCCGTTGGACACAGCCGTGATGCTGTCCACGTCGCAGTACCTGCCGATGAAGAACATATCTGCCAATCCGTAAAGGATCTGCAGAAAATACGAGAGCATATAGGGAAGGGAAAACCGCACCACGTTCCCCACTACGCTTCCTTTCGTCAAATCTGTTACCATAACCCTGCTTAATGTCAGTTTTTCATAAAACGGGCACAAAAGTACGACTTAATACTTTCCTATGCAAACTTCGGATGGCCCCTGAGGAGGGTTTGATTAGTTGCGAAAGTTGGAGTATCTTTGAGGGTTATGTCAAATGTGGATTTCGAAGACATCATCTGCGCTCCAGCCACCGTTCCGGGGACAGGGGCCATCGCACTCATACGTGTAAGCGGAAAGGGCTCGCTGGAGTGCGCCGACAGGGTCATCTCTCTCAGACACGGAACTCTCAGTCAGGCCAAGGGCTACTCGCTCCATTACGGAACCGTCAGTGACGGCGAAGACATTCTGGACGAGGTGCTGGTGAGCGTCTTCAGGGCTCCCCTCTCATATACGGGCGAGGATTCCGTGGAGATCTCCTGCCACGCTTCGGAATACATCACATCCGAGATTCTGCACCGCCTCTGCGAACAGGGCGCCAGACTCGCAGGTCCGGGCGAATTCACCCGCCGCGCCTATCTTCACGGGAAGATGGACCTGAGCCAGGCCGAAGCCGTGGCCGATGTCATAGCCGCCGACTCCCGAACCGCACTGCGCGTCGCTCAGAGGCAGCTCCGGGGCGACTATTCGAAAACCTTCCGCGAACTTCGCGACGAACTCGTGACCCTTTCCTCCCTGCTCGAACTCGAGCTTGACTTCAGCGAAGAGGAGGTGGAATTTGCCAACAGAGACCGCCTGCGCACCTTGGCCGAAGGAGCCATCCGGAAGATGACATCCCTCAAGGAAAGCTACCGGGTGGGCGGCTCGCTCAAACGCGGCATCCCCGTGGCCATAATCGGTGCCCCTAACGCCGGCAAAAGCACTTTACTGAACGCCCTGCTTGGCCAGGAGCGCGCCATAGTGTCCGACATTCCGGGCACAACCCGCGACACCATCGAGGAAACCATCGTGATAAAAGGGGTCAAATACCGCTTCATCGACACCGCCGGCATACGCGACACGAAGGAGAAGATCGAATCGCTGGGCATAGAACGGAGCCTGACGAAGGCGCGCGAAGCCGCGATAGTCATCTGCCTGCTGGACACCACCTCCCCTACGGAAAGCGAAGCCGTTCTGAGCCGGCTTATGCCAATTCTGAATCTCAGCGAACAGAAGCTGCTCGTGGTGGAGAATAAGACGGATATGGCGGATAGCGCGAACGTGGGGTCCGGCACAGCGGCGGGAACAGGTAATGCGGCTGGTGATAAATGCACTATGTCCGAAACAGATAAAATGACCGGAGTCACTTGCAAGGCCATCTGGATCTCAGCCCTGAAGAAGGACGGGCTGGACGATCTGCTGGCTGCGATAGACGGGTGCGGTCTCGCGAAGAAAGCTGAAAGCGAGGTCATTATGACATCCGAGCGGCACTATCGAGCCATCTGCGAAGCCCTGGAAAGCATGCAGGCGCTCCTGGCGGCGCTTCGCAACGGCATCAGCGAGGAACTCGTCGCAGAGGACCTCCGCGCCGCCATCCGCGCCGTCAATTCCATCTTCGCCTCCATCTCCGACTCCATCAC
>CAVBDE010000013.1:0-22947 GCA_963594055.1 Anaerovoracaceae bacterium
TCCTGCATCCAGGTCGGCACGAACTTGTCGTCACCCCCGTGGATGAACAGCACGGGCTTCGTGCTCCGGGCCAGCTGCCTCAGGCTCGAAGCCTGTCTGAAACCCCATCCGTACTTGAGCTCGCACACCAGATCCGCCCCGTACAGCACCGGGAAGGCCGGAAGATGGAACTGTTCTGCCAACTGCCCCTCGAAAATGTCCCACACCGAAGTGTAGCCGGCATCCTCGATGAAAGCCTTCACATAATCCGGAGTATCCTCTCCGCTCACCATCATCACAGTGGCCGCTCCCATAGAGCATCCGTGCAGGATCATATCGCCCTCAGGGAACAGGCTGCGCGCCACGGGAATCCATCCCAGGATGTCCTCCCTGTCCCTCCATCCCATCTGAATGCCACGGCCTTCGCTCCGCTCGTGGGCGCTCAGTGCCGGGATGAACACATTGTATCCCAGATATTCCCTGTACATGCGGGCGAACTGGCCCATGGAGAAAGGTGAACCGCCGTAGCCGTGAATCAGAAGAGCGGTGTGCGAAGACGGCTTCGAAGCCGCGGCGTACCACGCGTGAAGACGTCTGCCGTCCGGGAACACCTGGAAAGTATCCCTGAGAATCCCCCGTTCCTTCAGACCGTCCCACCAGGCGGCCACGCCTGGGGTCTGCTCCTCCATCCAGGCCCTGTCCGCCGCCTCGTCATAAGGCTTGGGAGCAAGCGCATACCTGCACATATAGATGCCTCCCGCCAGAGTCGCGGCGAGAAAAACCACCAGAACGACGGAAACTGCGATCCACACCGCTTTGCTACTGATTTTCATATGTTCTTTTCTTACCGGGAATAAAGGTAGGAAATAATTTTCATTCCTCCTCGGAAGTATCTGCGGTAAAGTCGCCCTCATAGGAAAGGGCGAGGGCGTTGCCGTCACGGAAAGTCACGTCCAGATCGACCGAGAAGCGGGATTCCGATACCCGGTGCACCCTGACGGTACCGTTCGACGGAGCGAAGGTCTCGGGATAATACCATTTCGGAGTCTCATAACGCAGCACGTAGTCATAGTTCTTGATGTAGTCTGTCACGTCCAGCTCGACATCGTCGTGGGATGCCATCACCGCCAGCATCAGGTAAGTGGTCTTGTCGTCTTCCGGACGGCAGGGCGAGAACATCAGAATATAATACGACTCGTTCACGGCATAATACGCCGAATGGATGTCATAAGTCTTCCCGGCGAAGGTGTATTGGCCAAGGCTCTGCACCTCAGGGATTTCAGGCTCGACCGGAGTTTCCGGTTCCGTCCCGGCCTCCCGGCTGCAGGAAGCCGCGGACATTATGATCATAGCCGTCAGAGCGGCAGCAAAAAACCTCTTCATACTACTCAATCACGGTTACCGGTCCCATCCATTCGAAAGAAATGTCCGGATTGTTCCAGAATTTGACATAATACTGACCATCTCCCAGGTCCTTGAGCATGGCGGTACCGACAGAACCGAGATCTCCGCTCCAGGTCGTCCCGCCGTAAGACACGGACATAGCCCGGTTGGCAGAGAACCCGGCGTAATACTCGTTCTGCGCATCGCCGAGCCAGCGGAGGGGATAATTGTCCAGAAGCACAGGCGAATTGGCCTGCATAGCGGTCAGATCGGTCACTCCTGCGGCGGCGCAGATCCAGACGTCTATCGCTTCGTCGGTCTGCTGTGCGCCGCAGTCCACTATCACCGAACCTATGGCGAAGGTGTCATCCCCGCAGGTCACCGAATTGGCATAGATAATCTCGGGTTTGTCCGTCACGCTCCGGCACTGCCCGGTGAAATTGGCGGCGATATGCTCTCCGCCGGCACTGATGTCCACCAGCACGTTATAGGAGTTCTCGCCCTCGGCGCGGCTCAGCGATATGATGCCTTCGGCCGAAGATCGGTTCTCCTCGGTAAGCTGAATCAGCAGAGGATTGTTCAGGTCCTTCTCGCGGTTCATATAGACCATGGTAAACTCCCCGTCATAGTCCTGAATGTCAGTCAGGGACTCCGGAAGGTTGTCGTCCGGAACATAAAGGCAGAGATAGGAAACCACGTCATTGATGTCGTTATACCCGACGTGGCCCACATCGAACCAGTCTATCGCGCTGGGCGTAAGCCAGATACCGAGCTTTCCAGGTGTCGTGTCGTCGTAAAAGGCCGCGTTGACCGGCTTTTTCGCATCATAGCACATAATGTAGTTCCCGGCCACATCCGGAAGATTGAACGAACAGGCCAGACTGTCATAGACTGCCAGACTTTCCCCGCCTTCGGTCTGAAGCACGCAGTCCACCACGAGATACCCGCTTTCTTCGTTAAGCTCCACGCGGCAATACCCCGAAGAGACGCCCTCGTTGTCACCCGGAGCGGCATACAGGTCGAAATCCTGCAGCGCCGCATCGTAATGCGCGACCGCGAAAGTGGACTTCTCCTCCATAATGTCGAACTCCTTCCCCAGAAGAACCGGAATCATAGCCACGGTGCAGTGGTCGTGAGCGTCAAGCTCCTCCAGGGAAGCTATCTTATCCTGCGACACATAGACGCAGAAGCGGTTCGCACGGAACTCATAAAGCGTGGTCGCGACGGGAGAAGTCTCCCCTTTCCAGCTTATGCTGCCCGTACCCTCCTCCGCCGGGACGGACGAAGGAACGTCATTTTTCTCATTGCAAGCTGCGGCGGCCATAAGAATGGAGGCCAGCAGAACGGTTTTGCCTATATTTTTCATAAAATTACGCTGCCTGTTATCTTTCGCGGCTCATCCGCGCAGTCCAGAAATTCGAACGACAGGGTTCTGACGTCATCCTGCACAGACACGGTCACGGTGCCCCCGTCTATCCGTGCATACCGCGACCAGGCGCCGTCCTGCACTCCCACATACCATCCGCCTTTCTGCTTTCCGAACACATCCGGCACACCCGACTGGAAGCGGAACGGGACGATATCCTCGCGCGCGATGCCGCCGTATTCATTGGCCGGAGCCACCGTGTACTCCCCTTCCGGGATGGTCGCGGAAGTGGCGTCATACGTAGTCAGCAGGCCAATCTTGACGAAATCGCCCGTGCCCGACATTACGTATTTGCCCGTCCACGAGTCTACGGTCCTGCCCACATCGCCGCTCGAGAGCAGTATCTCGAAATAGCGGTAAGTGGTCACCTCGTTATAATTCTCGTCGGTGAGATAGAAATAATTCCCCCAGTCGCGGATCTTCATCACGCTCAGGCCGTTAACCTCCACGTCTGAAGTAAGGTTCGTGTTCGGACAGCCCCTGTAGCGCACCGGCACCTCCACAACAGAACCCTCGTAACTGAATACCCTTTTCTGGAAAGCCTCGCCCACGAGAGTGCCCTGAATTCCGTCTTCGGACAGGGTGGCCGTTCCCATAAAGAGGTAGTCCACAGCGGTCTGCCCGTTCTCATCCAGATACTGATAATATGTGCCAAGCGGAATGTACACAACCCTCCCGGGCGCATCCAGACCATAAACCTCCCCGTAACTGTAAGTTCCTTCGGAGAAGTCACCGTTGTTCTGCGGCTCGTGATAGCTGCCGTAGAGATATGAAAAATCGGCCTTCTGCTCAGGATTATACCTGGAATTGAGCTCCAGAGCGAGCGTGTCGCCCTTATCGTCGGTCAGTTCCACGATCCAGTGGTCGGAAGTCTGTGCATAGACGTCATCCCCGACATACTGCGCCTCGGCCTTCGTGAACACCAGCAACTCCTGCTCGTCTTCATCGAAACTCCACGGCTCCTCCGGAACGGGGTCCGGGGTCGGGTCGGCGCTTTCGCGCGTGCAGCCCGCCATCAGGGCCAATGCGGCCAGAACCAATGCTTTGCTTTTCATATCCTACTGCCTGTCAAAAAGTCCCGTGCGCACATCTTCAGGAATGTCAGTGCGCTCATATATGCTCTGCACAGCCTCGTCATCGCAGGAGATGAGCGTAAGCCTGTCCCCGGATCCGTTCAGGAAATACGAATACCTGCAGGTCCAGGCCGTGCCGTCGTCATAGACGCCGTCAAGATAACCGCCTGACAGGCTGTAGGTACCGCTGAAATGGCTATAGTCTGCGCTCTGAAGCTTCTGATAGAGATTGAACGTGCCGTCTGAAAGGAGCTCCAGATAGATATCAAAATTCTGAGGTTCGGCGCCGTTCCATTCCACGAGATGCCACTCACCCACCTCGGCGGTGCTGATGTTGACAATATCGTCCTTATGGCAGCCGGAAAGGCAAAAGAGCGCCGTCACTGCGGCCAGAATCTGTAAAAAGTGTCTTTTCATCATAACCATCCTCCGTTTGAAGCCACGCCCTCGCGCGCTATTATGCAGATTTCACGGCTAATCTCCATACCGCCGAGCACGGTGCCGTTGTTGATGCGGTCTCCGCCGGCTATCGCCTTCACGGTGATGCGCGCGCTGCCAGGTTTTGTACATTTGATCATCAGCTTGCCGTTATACATCGCCGGAGCGGAAGGCATACCCAGAGCCGCGATGTCGTTCTCTTCCATGGTCACGCCCGTATAGGTGAGCGACTGGGCCGAGCCTCCGAAATAATTCTCAAGGGAAAGCAGCTGCACGGTTCCGGTGGCTACCGTAAGGCACGGAGTTCCCTCTATGGCCATCAGCAGACGGGTCGCGTCCGCCAGGCCGGAACCCATCTTCCCGTCCGTATAATTCTCCAGATAAATGGTGCCCGAAGTCTTCTTGGTGCCGATGAAGCGCGATTCAATCTCATTGACTGAAGAAAGCAGAAGCGAAATGAACTCGTCGCGGCTGAAGGTCTTACCTCGCTTGAGCGCATAGGAAAGGCCAAGTGCAGCCACTCCTGACACGTGCGGACAGGCCATCGAAGTGCCCTGCATATAGCCGTAGTCCTCGCCGTCGCTCCACTCCGAGCAGACCGTCGAAAGCACGCCTGCCCTCTCCTCGCCGGAAAATCCCACCGTCTCGCCGCCCGGTGCCGCTATATTGCATCCGAGCCCGTAGCAGGTATAATAGGCAGGAAGTCCGTCCGGGCCGATGGCCGTAACGGAGATGCAGCTGCGGTAGGCGCCCGGATAATTGGACAGGGTCTTGCCCTCGTTGCCCGCGGCGTATATGCCGATTCCGCCCTGCAGGGCTTCGCAGTTCTGCTTGGCGAAGAAATAGCTGAGCGCATCGCAGAGAAGCGGTGCCTGTTTCTCGAAAGAATAGTCGGATGTGATCTCCGTGCCTTCATATCCGTAAGAACACTGAAGTATGCAGGCGCCGTTGTCGGCTGCGTATTTCACTGCGCGGGCGGTGTTGTAGTCGGTAGCGGACTGTCCGCCCGAGAATATCTGGCAGGACATTATCTTCACTCCGTCGTCAGCCCCGGTTCCTCCGGCGATTCCGCAGACACCGATGCCGTTGTTGTTGACCGCGGCCACGGTCCCCGCCACATGCGTGCCGTGTCCGGAATCAGAGGTCTTGGTGCCGCTTGAAATCACCGTTTTGTCCCAGGTGATGGGTCCGTCGTCCACGAAATTGTAGCCGTGGATGTCGTCCACATAGCCGTTCCCGTCGTTGTCCAGGCCGTCACCGTCCTTCTCGCCGGGATTGGTCCACATATTGGCGGCAAGGTCCGGGTGGGTGTATTTCACGCCCTCGTCCAGAACGGCCACTATCACGCGCGGATCGCCTCCCGTAAGCGACCAGGCGTCCGCCACGTTGACATCCATCCCCTTGCGTGAGGCAGTGGCCACGGCCTGATCGGCATTGTTGATGTAATTCCACTGCCAGAACAGGTTGGGGTCGTTGAACGGGCCCTTCACCATAGATTTGGTAGTCACGCCAGGATGGAAAGGATACACCTTGTCGTCCGACGCCCTGGTAAGCCTGGCGCTGTACTGAAGCGCGGTTATCTCCGATATGCCGGCGAGCTGACCTGCCGCCTGCTCGAGATCCCTGTCTGCAGGGAACTTCACCAGATACCACCTGTGCAGGCCTGCGGCACGCGAAGCCGCCTCGTTTGACCTGTCAGCGGGGAAGACCCTTTCCAGCGAAACGGCGTCCAGCCCCTCCAGGACCTCGTCTATATGCTCTATCCCGGAATAACCTTCATGAGCGTTCTTCTCTATCAGATCGGCCGTGGCATCGTCGAATTTCACGACCAGCACCCCTTCGGCGGCGTGCCGGGAGGTATTGCAGATCTTCTTGCGGGCCAATGTAAGCGTCTCATCCTCCTGCTGCAGCTGTTCGCCGGCACAGGATGCCAGGGCAAGGCAGGAAAATATTACAAGTATGATATTTTTCTTCATCGTTACAGCAGTTTAAATGTGTCCACCGTTTTGAAGCCGCCGGGAAGAAACCTGACGGTGGCCTGAACATCCTTCGATATGGAGAACTGTGATACCGGTATCTCGGTCATATTGCCGGCGGCCAGATTCGAAGGCGCGCCCGGAAGGCCTCCCATATCCTTCTCAGGATCGACCAGAACTATCTGGGTCATAAGAGAATAGAGGACATTGACAGAAGCCGTGTACAGATACCTGCAGGTATAGCCCTCGGACTGCATCACAGGCGAAGGCACGCCGTAGAGATATCCGTCGGCCACCTCGCCGAAGAATATTCCCCAGGACATATAGACATTCTGCGGATCCTCGTCGGTGATGTATCCGGTGAACACCGTCGAACCGTCCTTCGTGCCGAGGGTATAGGTCTGGTCCACATACAGGGCCAATGTGCCCGCATATCCCTCAAACTGGTATGAATCAGGAATATACGCCGCCAGAAGAGATCCGCCGCTGTCGTATGAGACGCCGTTGAGCCCGTCCACGTTGAGCATCTCCAGACCGCTTCCCGAAAGCGAGTCGTTGTCCGAGAAGTTCACCTTGCCGATATACCGGCGGACAGGGCTGGAATCGCACAGCTCGAGCGCATAGCAGTTCCACGAAGTGGACGTGATCTTGGATTTCGAAGGATTGGTGCTGTGGAAGCTTGAATATGAATAGTCCGTCTCCAGGCCCGGATTGAAGGTTCCGGTGGTCTTATAATCCTGCGTGAGCAGCACGGTGGTGTAGCCGTTGCCGGCGCGAAGCACCAGGGTGTATTCGGTGTCGCCGTTAAGGCCGGTGAGCATCACGCTGAAATACTTGTCGTTGACCTTCTGCAGCTGGGCCTCGGTGAAATCCTGCCCGCTGTCGTCCAGCAGAGAGGCCGGATCGCTCTGAGCCTTGCTCTTCTTATACAGGCCGAAGGTGATGGACTCGATGTCCTCGCCATAAACGTAGAACCTGCCGGCATTGTCTGTGCTTATTCCCTGACCGGCGTATTCGTTGGTCCCTTCGATTCCGAAATGTATGTCCACAGGAACTTCGTCCCCCTCAGCCACATAGCCGAACGGAATGGACACGTAGTCACGGAAGATCCCTCCCGCGTCATACACGCATCCCACCATGGTATATTTACCTGTCTTCGTGCAGGTTACAGGCACCTTCCCACTAGCGGTAATCTCACCTTCGAACCCGCTCGCCCCGCCGTCCAGATCCTGGGCCTTGACATTGGCCGCATCATCGTCGAGCGTGCCCTCGAAAAAGGCGTACCTTACCTTGGCCACATCCGCGGCAAGCGTGGCTGAGATCTCTATCTCACCGCTTTCCAGGATGGTCTTGGCCAGGGTCACGGTATAATCCGGAACTGTGTACCCAGGAAGGATGAGCCGGGTGGCGCCGTTCGTATTCACGGTATAGTAGCTGCCGCTCATACTCTCCATAGTGAACATTATGCTGGACACAGGGAAAGTGATGACCCCGTCCTTCAGGGTTCCGTACTGCGCTGCCGTCTCGTCCAGGGAGAAGTTGTCAGGCACATAGGAGCCGAACGAGATCTCGCCGTAGGTCGAACTGAACACCAGGCCGGTGCCCTGAAGAGGCAGATAAACCTTCTGCGGATCGCGTGCGTCCACATAAGTGTATGAATCCTTGTTCTCGGCGACATTGACTTCTCCGGCACCTCCGGCCAGAGCGTTGAGGAAAGTCTTGCCGCCATATACCTTCATCCTGTAATACCCGGGCATATCGTCGCGCTCGTAAATCTCCACGTCTATCTCCGGATTGCGGTTGAAGGAAGAAGTGTTCAGCGTGAACACGTCGCCGATGATGTCGTCGCGCCATTTCCCGGAGGTGGCTCCGCCGGGGCCGGTCACCAGTTTCCATCCGGCACGTACCACCGTGAAGGAGAGCGACTTCTCGAGCGGGCTGTAGATCTTCACATACTGCGGGTCGGTGACCGAGATGGTGCAGCTGTAGGTCGTGCCCACCTCGGCTGCCTCGAAGCTGACCTTGAAGGTGGTTTCAGACTCTCCCGCCGCGAAATGTATGGGGTCGATATCGAATATCCCATCCTCGCTCACCGTGATCTCCACAGGCACCGTGATCTCGTCCAGATAACTGGTCCTGCGCACCCTGTAGGTTACTTCCGTAGCCTCCTCAGGGTCAAGCTCGACGGTGGTGGAGCTGGTCTGCGAAGGGAAATACACTCCGTAGGTGTCCGGATTCTCCTCCTCGCCCTTCTCATATAAAGGCTCCTGCGTGCAGGCCGCGATGACGGTCAGCGCGAAAACAGGCAGAACTATATTTTTCAATGTCTTCATACCGGTAAATTAATTGGTCCACAGAGGAACGGCATCCGACGGATCGGGGTTGTTCTGGGTGGCGATGACGGGGTTGTTCTGGGTCTCGCCGCGCGAAATCACGAAATTCCAGTACGGCGCGCGGCCCTCGCAGTTGATCCTGTACGATGCCGGAGCGTTGGTACCCACATATCCCCTCCTGGAAGATATGTTCAGACGCTTCATATCGAACATCACTATGCCCTCACCCCAGAACTCGATACGCTTCTGCAGGATGAGCTCGTTGACGAAGCCCTTGAGCGTGGATGACTTCGGAGTGCAGTCGTAAGTAACCCCTCCGATCATCCTGTAGCTGTTCATAAAGTCGTTGAGCAGGCTCACCCCTTCTGCCAATGAACTGTGCGCGGCCGCCTCGGCCTCGATGAAATACATCTCCTCCACGCGCATAAGCGGATGGTCCGCCGCGCCGCCGGTCTTGTATTCCTTGTAATTGCCCTGTGCAGGACGGAACTTGATGTTCGCGTAATCCTTCAGGGTTTCCTTGAAATATGTCTTTCCGTCCTCGCGGCAGCTCTGGTAATCATACACGCTGCGGTCCGGATTAAGCCAGGAATGCTTGCGGAAATCATAGTCGCTGATGCTGTTGTAGAGGTTGCGGTTGATGGAACGGCACACGTCGTAGCCGTACGCGCTCCAGGAATTCTCCGTACTCATATGGGCCGTGAAGCAGAGCAGGTTGGACACGCTCTCGCTCGGAAGGGCAAGACCCCAAATCCATGAATTGTTAGCCGTGGCGTCGTTGAATCCGCTTTTCGGATCCTCCCACTGCTCCTGCGTCAGAGGTTCGCACCCGCTCGAGGTGATGGCCTTGCGGGCAAATTCGGCGGCCTTCGCATAATATTGGGCGGACAGCTCCGCATCCCCGTCCTCCTCCAGAGAAGTGGCCCGTTCCAGATATGCTCTCGCCTGCAGTCCGTAGACCGCCGCCGGCGAAATGACATATTTGCTCTCCGGAACATAAGCGGCGAGCAACTGCTGCGCCGTCTCAAGATCCGGGAATATCACCTCGTCATAGATGTCGCACACCTTCGCGCGCGGATTGTTCTTCGCCTGAGCTTCGGTGGTCTCCGGAAGCACTACAGGCACACCCAGTCCAATGAGGTCCGGTGCGCTGGTATAGCTGTTCTCCTTGAATTCGTACAGACGCACGAGATCCAGATAGAACATCGCCCTGTAAGCGTATGCAAATCCCAGATACACCCTGTTCGTCTCGTCGAGCGAATCCAGGTCGTCAGACCCTATCAGGCCGATGACGCTGTTCGCCGACATTATCCATTTGTAGTAATTGTTCCACGGGAGCACGCCCACGGCATATTCCGAGCCGAGAGCGATGTTGGACCCCCACTGCGAGAACCAGTCATAACCGGTGTTGCCGGCGATGACCAGATCTCCGGTCATCGATTCGGTGGCCAGATGTATGGCCGGCAACGAGAAATCCCACGGACTGCCGTATCCTGTGGAGCCTGCCTGGACAAGCGCGGCAGGAATGCCTTCTATGTTCGTGGCCACGGTGACCTGGTCCGAAGTGGCGCCCGAAGTCAGGGTAGCCTCCTGGATGCAGCCGCAGACCGGAAGGCAGAAAAGCACGGCGGCAAGCGCCCTGAATGCTGTATTTTTCTTCATAATCATCTCCTTTCTTTAGAACTGAACGGTCAGGCCGCCCGAAACGGTGCGCACCGGTGAATAAGTGGCCTGGGAAGTGGATCCGGTATAGGACTGGCGGGGATCAAACCCTTGTCTGCGCGACCAGTACCAGACATTCTCGCAGGAGATGTAAAGCCTTACCTTCTCAACCTTCACCTTTCTGGTGTATCTGGCCGGAATGGTATAGCCGAAATTGACGTTCTGAAGATTCAGATAGCTGGCGTCCGTGAGGAACCTGTCGGACGTGGCGTTCTGGTTCTGATCTTCGTACTGAAGTCTCGGGATGTCCGAGGAAGCGTTCGTCCTGCTCCAGGCCTTGAGGATGTCCTTGTGCCAGTTCATTCCCGTGGACTTGTTGGCCGGAGAATACATCGACTCGGCATAGCCTGAATCGTATGCCAATCCTCCTATCTGATAGTTGAACGCTATGCTGAAGTCGAACCCGAAGAAGGTGAGATCCGTCCCGAAACCGCCGTAGAGATCCGGAATAGGGTCGCCGCAGATGTAGTCCGTGGCCGATGTGTATTCGGTGGTGGCGGTGCGGCCGGTGATGTTCCCGTTCTCGTCGGTGACATCCATATACCACATCGAAAGTCCTTCATCCGATACGCCGGCGTATTTCTTCATATAGAAGGTGTACATCGGCAGGCCTTCGGCATAGAAGGTGTTCCCGCTCACGAATCCGGAGTAGCCTTCGGCTGTCTTGGTCTTGCGTTCGGAAGGCAGCATCGTGATGCGGTTGCGAAGATGCGTGAGGTTCAGGTTGATGTTCCACTGAAGGTTGTCCCTGCGGACCGGGGTATAATTGAGTTCGAGCTCCATGCCCTGGTTGCGCATATCGCCGACATTGGCATAATAGGAAGAATATCCCATAGAAGGCGCTACAGGGAAGGAAAGGAGCATATCGGTGGTGTTCCTGACGAAGTATTCCAGTCCGCCGGAAACCGTTCCGCGGAAGAGACCGAATTCAAGTCCGGCGTTGATGTTCGTGTTGGTTTCCCATGTGATGTCCTCCGCGCCCTTCGAACTGAACACGGTGGAGACGCTGCCGTTTGCATTCTCTATGGAATAGATGTCGGTGTAGCGGAAATTTCCGATGTTGTCGTTGCCCTGCGAGCCTATGGACGCCTTGGCCTTGAGGATGTCGAGCCAGCCGCAGGTCCGCTCCATAAAGTTCTCGCGGTTCACGATCCACGCGCCGCCCAGGGACCAGAAGTTGCCCCAGCGGTGTTTCGGATGGAAACGGGACGATGCATCGCGGCGGAAGGACCCGGACAGGTAGTAGCGGCTGCCGTAGTCGTACTGGAGACGGGTGAACCAACCCTCGTTGTAGTAGTCCGAACGGTACGAGTCCGCACTCTGGCGGTCTATGATCGCACCGGCGAGCTCGTCATTGGTCTGGGTGAGCATATTGCTCTTGCTGGCCGAGAGGGTGTAATACTTGGACTGGTAGTATTCGTGGCCGGCCATAACGTTGATGTCGTGCTCGGCGATCTGTCTGGTGTAGTTGAGAATCTGCTGGGCGTTGAAGTCGAACGTGCGTCCGTGCGCCTTCGACACTATGCCCTTCTCACTGGCGAACTGACCGAAATAAGGGTTGTACACTGCCGTGGAGCGGGTCTCGTCGAGAGCCACGCCCGCATTGGCCGTAAACTTGAAGTGCTCCAGAAAGGTGATGTCGAAATATCCCGTTCCGTTGAAGGCGTTGCCCTCGGACTGGGATTCATTAAGTCGAGAATCGGACAGGGCGTTGCCGTTGGGGAAGAGCGAGCGCTCCATTCCGGCGTTTTCGCCGTTGCCATAGTCGTAACGCATTACGCCGTCCCCGGTGTAGAGGATATTGCCCTCCCCGTCACGGATATAGAGAGGATAGATCGGGCCCATCGTCGAGGTGTAGGCGAACACGTTCCCGGACGAGCCGCTCTCGCCGCTGTCGGTGATCTGGTTATAGACGAAATGCGAATAGTTCGAATTCACGCCTACCTTCAGCCAGTCGGTGGCATCGTAGTCAAAGCGGGCCCTGGCGGTGTAGCGCTCCATATCGGAGTTGTAGGCTATGCCTTCGTTGTCAAGATAACCCAGCGAGACGAACACCGAGGTGCGGTCGCTCGAACTTGCCAGGCTGGCGTTGTATTCCTTGCGAAGGGAGTTGCGGAATGCGGCGTCCACCCAGCTGTCCGGCCGGATCCAGTATTCCTCGCCCTTGTACACCACGCTGCGGCCGAGAGTCGCCTGCGGGTTGACCTTGCCGTTGCTGCCTATGAAATCCTGGCCGTCAGGCACGGTAAACACCTGATAGCCAAGTCCGCCCTCGTCGGCTGAGCCTGCCACCGCGCTGTTGGCCTTCTGATGTGCGGAGGCTTCGCTCGAACCCTTGCCAAGATAATAGTTCTTGAGAGCGGTGTACTGAAGCTCGTAGAACTGCGCCGGATCCGTGATGTATTCGTAATCCCGGGTGGCGCGCGAGTTCACGCCCCACTTGGCATCGAAGGTTATCACGGTCTTGCTGGACTTGGCCTTCTTCGTGGTGACCATCACGACGCCGTTCGCGCCACGGGCTCCGTAAAGGGAGTTGGATGCGGCGTCCTTGAGTACGGTAATAGATTCTATATCAGCAGGATTGAGGTTTCCCAGGTCGCCCGAATAAGGCATACCGTCCACCACCCAGAGAGGGTCGTTTCCGGCGTTGAGCGAGCTGAATCCCCTGACTCTGATGGACGGGGACGATCCGGGCTGGCCCGAAGAATTGGTCAGCTGCACGCCGGCCACCTTGCCGGCCAGGGACTGAGCCACATTGCTCTGCTGGCTTTTGGCTATGTCTTCGGACTTGATGACGGTGGCCGATCCGGTATAGGCGTCCTTTTTGGCCGTACCGAAAGCGACGATTATCACATCGTCAAGCGCCTCGGCGTCGGGGTTGAGCGTCACGTTGATGACGGCGCGCCCGCCCACGGGCACGGACTGGGTCTGGAATCCAATGGAAGTGAACTGAAGGACGGCGTCCGGCGCGGCCCCGATGGAATATTTTCCGTCGAGGTCAGTCGCCACGCCCGTCTGTGTGCCTTCGATTATCACATATACTCCCGGAACAGGTTCACCTTCGGGATCGCTCACGGTTCCCTCCACGCGCAAACTCTGCGCAAAGGAAGAGACCGCGCATCCCAGAATGAGGAATAATGCTGACAGAATCTTTTTAAGCATGAATTATGATACTAATAGTCCTCGTCCGTGAGGTCGTTCATCTTCGTTCCGGTGTACTTGGCAGCCGGTCCCTGCCACTCGATGGTAAGGGTGTTCTTGGTGCCGGTAAGCTTGGTAGGAGCACCTGAAAAGGACGATCCGAATGCACCGTAATCCTTCAGAACCAGCTTGAATGTCCAGTTCTTGACATCATCCTTCTTGACGGTAACCTTTACATCCTCAGGACAGTAATACAGGCCGTACTTCGAAGCGTTGGTGAGGTCGCCGTAGCTGCCCTGGCAAAGCTCGTCAAGGCTGCGGGTGAAGTTCGAACACCATACGATGTCGGTTCCGTTAAGCTGGGTCTCGTCCAGAGCGTTCACCTTCGATGCGTCCACGGAGAACACAGGGGTGGCGCGGTCAGAATCGATGCCGTTGGCCGCGGTGTTCGCGTTGACGAAGTAGAACGAATAGGCCTCAACCGTCATCTTGCTGCCGCCGATGTCCTTGATGTCGCTTTTGGCAGGCTGATGACGGACCTGCATCTCAGTGATATCCCAATCGATAAGAGACTCTCCGGACTCGTTCACCAGGGTGATCTTCGGGCTGAATGGCTTTACCGGAGCAAGGTCAGGGATAGCGGTGTCGATGACGTCAAGATATGCCGTCATATAGATGTTGATCTCCTCGCCTTCGGCATCCTTGAAGATGAGGTCGTAACGGATATATACCTTATTGTCGGCTCCGTTAGGCTCGCTCTTGACCACGAGGATGCTGTAGTCGTCGGCGTCATCCACGCTCCACTCGTAAGTGGCATAGTTCTCATAATCATAAAGAGATGCCTTGAATCCTTCAGGGAAGGTGAAGCTGTCGGCGTCATATTCCGCATCCACGGCGCTCTGAGGCACCTCGAGGAAGAGGGCATATTTGCCGTCCATAAGCTCGGCAGGGGTCTCGGCATAGGCGTTCGAGCCGAATGCGAAGTAATATGAAGCGTTGCCGTACTTCTCACGGAACAGACTGAACAGAGTTACGGAGTTGTAGTCCGGCTGATAGAATGAATTGTCGCAGTAATATGAGTACTTGACGGCACCGGCATACTCCACGCGAAGGGTGTTGTCCTCGTCATCCACTCCGCGAACCGACAGGGTGACTTTGCCGGCCTCGGCGCTGAGAGTCACATTTCCGGACTCGGCATCGCCCCAGCCTTCGGCGGAGATTCCGTACTCCTCTCCGAGGTCAGGATCCGCGAAATCGAACGACTCGCTTTTTCCCGGGGTGGTTATGCAGAGCGCATAATCCTGATATTCATCATATTCAGTGATGCCTTCCTCTGTGTAGAAGAACCAGTAGTAAATTCCGTATTCCTCATAGTAGAGGCAGAGAGCGCTCTTGAGGTCCACCGGAGCGGCTTCGTTCACGGTGTACTGGTTGTTGAGCTCCGCCAGAGGATAGCAGGCCTGAACAGGTCCGGTGTAACGCGCGAAGAGGTATTCGTCGGCGTCGTTGATGTAGTCCACGGTGACGGTCACGTCATTTATCACATCGTATTCCCATTCAGACTTGACTTCAGGAACCGAGAAGGTGATCTTCACCTTGTGCTCCTTTCCGGTAAGGTTCCCGTCGGTCACATTGAGGTCCTTGTAGGAAAGTTCGAAAGTCTTGGTCGTGTCCACGACTCCGTCCAGGCCGACATAGGCGCTCTTGATATACAGATAGTCGTCCGTGGCGAGCACTTCCTCCACCGTAGAAAGTCCCTCTACAGGCGAGAGGAAGAGTTCTCCGGTCTCGGTTTCCTCATTGTCGGCATATATTACAGACTTGATGTCGATAAGGTCGGCGCTGTTATACTGGAACTGATTGGCAATGCCCTCGGCAGGTTCCGGATCGGGAACGACTTCAGGCACCGGATCCGGCTCCGGGTCGGGAGTGGGATCATCAGGTGTAGTGTTGGTTTTGTTGCAGGCCACGAAGGCCACTGCAAGTGCTGCGGATGCGCATAATTTCCACAGCGATGAAAGTCTTGCACTTTTCATAACGTATTATTTTTGGGTTAAACTATTTCTATAGGTCCTGTCCATGTGCCGGTGATCTTGTGCCCGCGGACATCATAGGTCTCGATGTCTATCCGGTATTCTCCGTTTCCGGCATCCGATATGGTGATGGCTCCCGTGTAGAATGCGGCGTGCGCATCCATATAATAGTACCATCTGCCGGATTCGCCCTGACCGCCGTAATAATGCTTGAACGTGGTTCCGTCAAGTTCGCCGTACTCGTAGAAGGATCCCTTCACGGCCCAGCCCGGTATGAAGTAGGCCGGATGACGCTCCGGGGTGATCTCGTATTTGCCGACATTGACCTGATTCTCCTGTCCCGGTTCGGTAAGGAGCTCGAGACGCACTGAATCCCCTTCGGGGCCGTTTCCGCTGAATCCGCCGATGTCGATGAACTGATGGCCGCAGTTGTAGTCCGATACCGGCTTGAAGGTGCCGTAGCCGATGACGAAGATGTCATCGTCCGAGCGGAGCTTGGCAGACTCTATGGCGCTGAGGTCGAGCTCATAGTCCTTCTCGAGGGTGGACGTGCCGTCGTCGTGGGTCTCGTCGTCAGACTGGTCTTCGACCGCGATCGAACCGGTGTATTCGCCCTTGATGCTGTATCCGTAACCCGAGGTCAGATCCCACTCCACGTGGTATCCCCCGCTCACTTCGGTGATCTTTATGCTTCCGCTCTTCGCGTAGGAAAACAGACCGTTGCGCGAACCGTCATTGACCATACCGTAGGTTCCGAGAGGGAACACGCTTCCGCTGTATTCCACTTCGGTGGCAGGCATCCAGGACATATAGGTGAAGTCGGTCTTCATCGTGTAGTCTCCCGGCATGACCCTGATCTCGCGTGAATTCGTGAACAGGTCGGCGAACACGATGAGCAGCACTCCCTGCCCGCCTACCTTCTCGTCGAGGTAGTTCTGGTCATAGATGAGCAGCTCCATCATTCCTGCGGCGCCCTGAAGCAGATTGCCCATATATATGCCGGTGGCCTTGACGCCCGTGAAGATCACGTCGTCCTCCACCTGAGGAAGCGAATATGAAGGGAGCGTAAGGTCCTTTGCAGAAGGGAGAACGCCCGAATAATACAGGGTATCTATCTTATAGTCGGAGTTCTGGAACGCAATCTTGACGCTGTACTCTCCGTCCTTCTCGACAAACTCCACCTTCTCGTCCGCCAGCTGGAACACCGAACGGTTGAGGTTCTTGTCATAATGCTCTATCATGGTGTTGCCTGTGGTCCAGACGTGGTCGCCGACCTCGGATGCGCGGGTATAGACTCCGTCGGGAAGATGCTTCCTGTTGTCCGGATCCACAACGGTATAAAGGTCTATGCAGGCCAGATATCCTTCCCCGGCAAGGGAAGCCGATCCGGCGGTATCGCCGGTAACTTCGGCATTGGCCAGCACCAGATAGAATTCGTGGATGGAAGGATCGTCCGAGACAGGGCCCGCATAATAGAAGAAAGGCACGCGGTCCATCGTGATGAGTTCGCCTGTCGCCTCCTTCTTCTCCGGCCATCTGCTGCAGAATCCGCGGTAATCGGCCGAGAACCCTTCACCGTCCCTGGACTTGACGGCAGTCCTGAATTCCACGACATTGTCGGATTCCAGGTTGATGTAAAGCTCTGCCTTCTCGAATCCGTCCACGGTCGAAGCGTTGACCGTGACGCCGCCGTAGATGAGGGACACCTTTTTCGAAGTGAAGAAGAAATCTCCGGCAGGCTTGTCGTCCACGGTCACCTCGGCGCAGATGTAGTCGTCCGCCAGCAGCATACCCTGCCGGTCGGTAAGGCCAGCGGTAGGGGAAAACCACAGCGTGTATTTGTAATCGGTATGCGGCTTGCCGGCAACGGTGGTCTCCACGGCATCGACCGACCAGACCGCAGAACTGATCTTTACTGCATCTGACTTCTGCTCTTCTTCCTGCTGTGCCGTCTTTTCGCACGAAGAGGCCAGGCACAAAACTGCCAGCAGACACGCCGGCACGAACGAAAATCTTCTCATTCCTTCCTAATAAGTTTATCAAACGGCCCGTTTCAAGCAAGCGCCGGAGTGCAGCCCGGTTACAATCCCAAAGTTATCTACCGCCCTAAAATTAACATTTTAAAGCAGATTCATAAGAAAAGATGGCATGGAATCACCGGAATGTTCTCCAAAGTTCGCTAAAAGGCTCAATTACACTACTTTCAAATCGTACAAATATAGAATTTATTTTCGTATTTTTGTACTGATGATAAAACTTGTTACACCCGTGTCCTGCCCTCCGCTGGCGGACAAGCTCCGGCTCGATGACGACATCACCCTGCTGGGCAGCTGTTTCGTGGACAATATCGCGACCCGGCTGCAGGATGCCGGATTCAGGGCGCACAACAACCCCTTCGGCACCCTCTACAACCCGGCCTCCATCGCGGGCGCGGTGCAGCTGCTGAACTCCGAAGAGATGTTCACCGAAAAGGACTGCGTGCAGATGGGCGCCGGTGCGGACAAGATCTGCTCGTTCCGGCACCACACCTCCTTCGCCAGACCGACCGCGGAGGAGTTCCTTACGAATGCCAATGAGGCTCTGCTGCAGGCACGGGAGGATTGGCATAAAAGCAGGTGGGTCATCATCACACTGGGCACGGCGTTCGTATGGACGCACGGGGGCCAGGTGGTCAGCAACTGCCTCAAAAGGCCCGGCGGCGAGTTCGAGCACTTTATGCTTGGCATGGAGGATGTAAAGCGATACTTGGCAGACATCACGGACAAACACCCTGAGAAGCGGTTCATCTTCACGGTGAGCCCGATCCGGCACCTGTCCGACGGAGCGCACAGCAACACCCTTAGCAAAAGCACCCTGCATCTGGCGATCGCGCAGACGGGGGTCAACTATTTCCCGGCATACGAAATCCTGCTGGACGAACTGCGCGACTACAGGTTCTACGCCGACGACCTGACACACCCGAGCGCGACGGCGGTAAGCGTCATCTGGGAACGGTTTCTGGACTACGCCGCAGACGAGACCGAAAGAGGACAGATAGAACAGAACGAAAAAGCAAGCAAGGCTACAAAACATGTCAGAAGAACTTAATCTGGTCCGGGACCTGGCGATAATCCTTATCTCCGCCGGCATTTTCACCATAATTTCCAAGGCGCTCAAGCAGCCCCTCATCCTGGGCTACATAGTGGCGGGATTCCTGATTGGCCCGAGCATCAGCTTCTTCCCGGGCATCACCAGCATGGAGAGCGTGCACCAGTGGTCCGAAATCGGCATCATCTTCATGATGTTCGGTCTGGGTCTGGAATTCAGCTTCAAGAAACTCTTCAAGAGCGGCAGCACGGCCATCATCACGTCTGCCTGCAAACTGCTCGGAATGTTCACGATGGGCTTCGTGATAGGTCAGGCGCTGGGCTGGACCACGATGGAAAGCATCTTCCTGGGCGGCATGCTCCCTATGTCATCCACCATGGTGGTGGCCAAATCCTACGAAGAGATGGGCCTGAAGAGCAAGCCGTACGCGGGCATCGTGTTCGGAACCCTCATAATAGAGGACATCATAGGCATCGTGCTGATGGTGATCTTCTCCACGATGGCCGTGTCAGCCAAGTTCTCCGGCGGCGCGCTGTTCGGAGCCCTGGGCAAACTGGCGTTCTTCCTGGTTCTGTGGTTCATAGTGGGCATCTACGCCATCCCGACCATACTCAAGAAGGCCAAGCGCTTTCTCAACGACGAGATTCTGCTCATAGTAAGCATCGGCCTGTGCTTCGGAATGGTGGCCATCGCCGAGAGCCTGGGATTCTCCTCCGCGCTCGGCGCGTTCATTATGGGATCAATTCTCGCTGAAACCATTGAAAGCGAACACATTGAGAGGCTGGTCGGCCCCATCAAGGACCTGTTCGGCGCGATCTTCTTCGTGTCCGTGGGCATGATGGTGTCACCCGACGTCATCGCGCACAACTGGGGCGTCATCCTGCTGCTGGTCGTAGTGCTGCTGGTATTTGACAGCATATTCGTGACAAGCGGCGTGCTGCTGGCCGGCCGCGGACTGAACAACGCGCTGCACACCGGATTCAGTCTCGCGCAGATGGGCGAGTTCGGATTCATCATAGCCAGCGTGGGCGTGAACCTGGGCGTCGTGAGCGACTACATCTACCCCGTCATCATCGCGGTGTTCGTGATAAGCAACCTCATCGCACCGTTCGTAATCCGCTCGGCTACACCGGTTTACAACCTTCTGGAGAAGAAGCTCCCTGCCAATCTGCTCTCGCGCCTTGAAGAAGACCAGACCCAGAACCGCACCAGCACCAGCGCGGAGGCCACAGAATGGAAGAACCTCATCAAGGCCTACCTCACCCGCATACTCATCTACGGAGTCATCATCATCGCCGTCAACCTGCTGTCCAACCAGGTTCTGACCCCGTTTGTGAACAAAGTCTTTGCATCCTGGAGCGAGTTCCTGCGCTCGGTCATCATCACGCTGGTCACCCTCGCGGCGATGGGGCCTTTCCTCTACGGAATGGGCATCAGCTCAGGGACCATCAACAGCTCCGCCCGCAAACTCCTTAAGTCAAAGAAGGCCAACCGCTGGCCTGTACTCACGCTTACGCTTCTGAGGACGTTCCTGGTGGTGGGCATAGTCATCTCAGTGATAGCCAGCCACTTCGAACTGGCCGGCTGGACCGCGGTACTTCTGCTGCTTGGCGGCGCCGTGTTCGTGCTCATCGCCAGACGCAACCTCAAGCAGACCAGCACCATAGAGAAGAATTTCTTCAACAACCTCAACGGACGTGAGCTTCAGGCCGAGAAGCGCGCTGCCGTACGCACCTCCGTGCAGAACACTCTGGCCGGGTACGACGTGCATCTGGAGCAGTTCGAGGTTCCGGCAGACTCTTCCCTCATTGGCCTGAAACTCAAGGAGATTCCTATCCGCGTGCAGAGCGGGGCGAACATCATAGAGATCCACCGCGGCACGCGCAGCATCATAATCCCGAACTCGGACGAGGTTATATACCCTTACGACAAGCTGCTGGCCGTGGGAAGCAGCGCCCAGATCGCCATTCTGAAGGAGATGGTGAGCCAGGCACCGGCCGTGGAGCATCACGACGACGAGTTCAAGGTGGTCTGCATCACCGTGGACGAAGCCTCCCAGCTTTTCGGCAAGACTCTGAAAGGCGCGGCTCTAAGGAATTACAAATGTATGGTTATCAGCGTTCTGCGCGGCGAAGAATTCATTACCAACCCCAAGCCGGAATTTCATTTCGAGGTTGGGGACAAGGTGTGGCTTGCCGGTGAAAAGAGCGCCTGCGAATGGATAAGATAAACTATGTGGCTATATCTCGCACTCGGTTCCGCCCTGCTTCTGGGGCTCTATGACATAGTAAAGAAAAAGGCGTCGGAGCGCAACGGCGTGCTCCAGATACTTCTGGTCGCCACCGCCCTGTCCACCGTTTTCCTCTCGCCCTGGCTGTTCAGGTACCCCATGGGCCTGCACGAGCACCTGCTGCTTCTGATCAAGGCCGTCATCGTAACTTCCTCATGGATAAGCGGAATGATAGCCCTCAAGCTCCTACCCATCACCACGGTGAGCACCCTCAAGGCCACCAGGCCCTTCTTCGTGGTGCTGTTCTCCATCGTGCTGTTCGGCGAGCAGCTTAACCTGTGCCAATGGGCCGGCGTCGCAGTCGCCTTCATCGCGCTGATGCTCCTGAGCCGCTCGAGCCAGCAGGAAGGCGTGACGTTCCGCAGCAACAAAGGCCTTGTCGCGATGACCGTATCGATCGTGACCGGAGTCATCTCCGCGCTCTACGACAAGCACATCATCACCTCTTTCGAGCCTCTGATGGTGCAGAGCTGGGCCAATTTCTACATAACCCTTCTGCTGGCCCTCTGCATCGCGGTCTGCGCCGCCACCGGACGGGTAAAGACGGGTTTTCACCGGGACTGGGCGCTGGTGGTCATAGCGGTGTTCATCACCGGGGCCGACGCGCTGTATTTCTTCGCCATCAAGCAGGACGGCGCGCTGCTGAGCGTGGTCTCGCTCCTCAGACGCTGCTCAGTGCTGGTGACATTCACCGTGGGAGCCATCTTCTTCAAGGAAAAGAACCTCAAGCGCAAGGCGCTTAACATCGCGACCCTTATGGTCGGAATGGCGCTTCTTCTTATAGGATCCAGATGACGGGAACAGGCAGGGAAATAGAATTCATCATTCTGGCCACCACCAAAGTGGGGGACACTTCCCTCGTGCTGCACACCCTGAGTCAGGAATACGGCAGGCACAGCTTCATAGTGACCCTTCGGAAAAGCACCGGCCTGTATATGCCGCTCAATATCCTGACCGCGCGGATCACGGAAAGTTCCCGCACGGACCTGTGGAAAGCCACGGACATCAAGGCCGCCTGGCCGCTGAGCGGGATAAGAAGCAACATACACAAGAACACCATCACGCTGTTCCTGAGCGAAGTGCTGTACCGCAGCCTTAAGGACGGGGCCAATGAAGAAAACCTGTACCCCTGGTGCAGGGCGATGATACTGACCCTGGACGGCCTGCAGAGCGATTTCGCGTCATTCCATCTAAAATTCCTGCTGGATTACGCAGCGGCGCTGGGTTTCCGCGCGGACATACAGAGTCTCGCGCCGTTTGCAGGCGAGAGGCGGGACGATCTGGACCGGCTGCTGAAGCTTGACTTCGGCGAATTCCTTCTGTATCCGCTGGACGGACGCAGACGGAACGAGATAGCCGAGATCCTTCTGGAATACCTGAGCTATCACCTGGACAGCCGGCTGAACATCCAGTCCCTTAAAGTTCTTCGAGAGCTTTACTCATAGCCTGCAGCGCCTGGAAGCGGTGTGAAACGGTGTTTTTCACATCCTCGCCCAGTTCCGCGAGGGTCTGCGACGGGAAAGCGTCCGCGATGAACACCGGATCGTATCCGAATCCCAGACTGCCCTTCTTTTCAAAGGCTATGCGGCCTTCCATACAGCCGCTGAACACATATCTGCGGTCATCCTTGATTAGTGTCACCACACACTTGAACCGCGCCGTGCGCCTTTCAGCCGGCACGCCCTGAAGTTCGCGAAGGAGCTTGGCTATGTTATCGTCAAAACAGCAGTCCGGGCCCGCATAACGTGCGGTATAGACTCCCGGAGCGCCGCCCAGAGCATCGACTTCCAGTCCGGAATCGTCTGCAAAGCAGGGCCTTCCACCGGCACGCTCCCAGATGTATTCTGCCTTCAGAAGGCTGTTCTCCTCCAAAGTCGATCCGGTCTCCTCAGCCTCCCCTTCTATGCCGATCTCCCCCGGACATATCAGGGTATAATTTTCTCCCAGGATGTCAGAGGCCTCCCTGACCTTTCCCTGATTGTGCGTAGCGAAGATCAGATTCATAATACAAGGTCCCTGGTCAGAGCGTCCTTAAGTTCGTCGTCGTACTGCAGACGGTGTCTTAC
>CAVBDE010000013.1:23220-29547 GCA_963594055.1 Anaerovoracaceae bacterium
GTCAGGGGTGATGCCGCCCCCGTCGCGCACCGTGCGGCCCTTCAGGGTCTTGAACTCGCGGGTCAGGGAGTCCGGGATCATCCCCACGCTGCCGTCAGGATTCCGGTGCGAATAGTCCCTGGCCTGCACGCAGCGGCCTGAAGGCGTGTAATACTTGGCAATGGTCACCTTGAGCTGTCCGCCGTAAGGAAGGCTGTGGACGCTCTGCACCAGGCCCTTGCCGTAGGTGCGGGTGCCCATTATGGTGGCGCGGTCCAGGTCCTGAAGCGCCCCGCTCACAATCTCCGAAGCGGAGGCCGAACCTCCGTCCACGAGCACCACGAGCTTGAGTTTCTCATCCAGAGGCGCCCGCTCGGTGCGGTAAACGTTCATCTCCTGCCCGTCACGGCCGCGCGAAATGGCCACCAGCGAATTCTGCGGCACGAAGATGGAGACTATCTTGGCAGCCTCGGTGAGAAGTCCGCCGCCGTTCCCGCGAAGGTCGAGTATGAGCTTGTCCATACCCTGAGCCTTGAGTTCCTGCACCTTGTCGCGCATCTGGTCGCCCACGCCCTCGGTGAATCCGCTCTGCAGAATGTAGCCCGTGTGGCTGTCAAGCATTCCGGCATATTCGATGTCAGGAAAATGTATCTGTTCGCGGCGCACCTTGACTTTCAGGGTGTCGCCCGTATAGACTTTCTTTACCTTGAACTCCACGATGGTGCCAGGCTGTCCCTTCATCTTCTCGGAGCAGGTCTTGGAATCGAGCGGCTTCACGTCCACGCCGTCTATCTCCAGTATCTCGTCGCCGGACTCGATGCCCGATTTCACGCAGGGAGCGAACCAGTACGGCTCGTTGATGACCACGTTCTTTCCCTCCTCCTTGTAGATGATGGCGCCCACCCCGGCGTATATGCCGCTGAGCTGCATGGAGAAGCTTTCCAGCTCCTCTTCTGGCACATAGACCGTGTACGGGTCAAGTTCCGCCAGCATAGCGTCTATCGCCGCGCGCGACATCCTGTCCACAGGAAGCGTGTCCACATAGGACTTGTCCAGTTCCTTGACTATGGCGTTCTGAATCTCCACCCATTTGCCCAGTTTGTAATCCTTCGACTGTGCGACCGCACTCACCGCAGCGAGCGCGCACAGCACCACCGTCATTATCCTTTTCATATGTTTTCTTCCCATTTATAGACCTTGTCTCCCCTCTTGAGCCTGCCCGGCGCGGGGATGGCCACCGAGCAGCGTTCGCCCTTCACCGTGGTCTTCACGCCGGCGAAATTGACCCTCATATCCTCCACCGTAAACTCCTCCACACCTGTGGTCCGGCCAATTCCCATAGCCCTGTCGCCCACATTGAGCGGCGCGCTCTCCACCAGGATCTCGGCCACGCCTATCTTGTCGAACCAGTTCGTGACCTTGCCCACATAGACCTTCTTCAGCTTGGCCTGACTGCCGTAAACCTCGCTCCACTGCCCCAGGTACGCGCCCTGATAATAGCCGTCCCAGAACCCGCGGTTGAACACTTCGGACAGAGACTCCTTCAAGCCGGATGCCAATTCCGGAGTGTACCTGCCTTCACACACGGCGTCGGCGGCCTGCCGGTAGCACTGTGCGCAGCGTTTCACATATTCCGCACTGCGCGCGCGCCCCTCTATCTTGAACACCTTCACCCCGGACTCTATGATCTTGTCCATAAACTCTATGGTGCACAGGTCCTTGGGCGACATTATGTATTTGTTGTCTATGTTCAGCTTGTTTCCCGTCTCCAGGTCGGTCACCTCGTATCCTCGGCGGCAGATCTGATAGCAGGCGCCGCGATTGGCAGAAGCCCCGTAGGTATGAAGGCTCAGGTAGCATTTGCCGCTGATGGCCATGCAGAGCGCGCCGTGGGCGAACATCTCTATGCGCACCAGCTCCCCGGACGGGCCCTTGATGCCCTCGCGCTGAATGGTCTCGTAGATGCTTTTCACCTGGCCAAGGTTCAGTTCCCTGGCAAGCACCACCACATCGGCCCACTGCGCGTAGAAACGCAGGGCTTCAGCGTTCGAGATGGACAGCTGGGTGGAGATGTGCACCTCCAGGCCAAGTTCGCGGCACATCAGGATGGCCGCCATATCGGATGCTATCACCGCGCTGACCCCGGCATCCCTGGCCGAAGTCAAAGCCTGACGGGCATCCTCAATGTCCTCCGGATAGAGGCAGATGTTCAGCGTCAAGTATGACTTTACACCGTTCTCCTTGCATATCCTTACCACCTCGGCGAGGTCCTCCGGCGCGAAATTGTTCGCCGAATGGCTTCGCATATTGAGCCTGCCGACTCCGAAATACACCGAATCGGCACCTCCCTGTATGGCGGCGCGCAGACATTCAAAATTGCCCGCCGGCGCCATTATTTCCAGTTCCTTCCTGTCCATCATTTAACTCTTCCTACCAGGCTGTCGGCGAAAGCCTTCAGCTCTTCTATCCCGGCGGCCGTAAGATCCGCCTTCTCCAGAGCCTTCACAGCCCTGTCATTATAAAGTTTTATCTGGCACTTGGCATCCTCATCCACGCCCAGAGCCATGTATTCAGCCTTCACCTTCTCCACGTCACGGCTCTTGAAAATCTCCATAAAAGACTGCGGGTCAGCGCTTTTCGAGAGAGCCTTTATCGTAAGCCAGCTCTTCTTCTGCTGCAGGATGTCACCTCCGATAGGCTTGCCGAACACCTTCTGGTCGCCGAACGCGTCCAGATAGTCGTCACACACCTGGAAGGCCATGCCAAGTTCGTAGGCATATTCGTACAGCGCCCCGCAGGTCTTCTCGTCCGCGCCGGCGATGAGCGAGCCCATCTTCGCGGAGCAGGCCAGAAGCACGGCGGTCTTGAGACCTATCATAGCCTCGTATTCAGCCATCGTCACGTCTTCCCTGCGTTCGAAATCCATATCGTACTGCTGGCCTTCGCACACCTGGGCTGCGGTGGTGGAAAACAGGTCCAAGACCTTCCCGGCGCACCCGGCCGGAGCCAGAGCTATCCTCTTGTAAGCTTCGATAAGCATCACGTCACCGCTCAGAATGGCCGTATCCTCGTTCCATTTCTTCCACACGGTGGGCTCGCCGCGGCGAAGCGGAGAACGGTCCATGATGTCGTCGTGTATGAGGGTGAAAGAGTGGAATATCTCCAGTGCCTCGGCCGGAGACTTGACTTCCTGAGGGAAACCGTCCCTGAACAGGCTGTAGGTCAACAGACACAAGGTAGGACGGATGCGTTTGCCGCCAATCCCTATCATATAGCGGAGCGGGTCGTACAGGCCGCAGGGCTCCGAAGGGAACTGCGTAGAAGAGAACATCTCCTCCACCGTCTTTTTTACTGAGCTTAACATATTCTATCTGAATTTACTGTCTTCTTCGAGCATCCCGAGATAGGATGCATATCTGAGCGGCGAAATCTCCCCAGCCTCCACCGCCTCCTTGACGGCGCAGCCGGGCTCGTGAGTGTGGGTGCAGGGTATGAACCGGCACCGGTCGGCGCAGCGCAGCATCTCCGGGAAATAATTGGCAATCTCCTCCTTCTCAAGCCCGTAGAGGCCGAATCCTCGAAGGCCGGGAGTGTCTATCAGGTACCCGCCGCTGCCGATGGGGTACATCTCGTATAGCGAGGTGGTGTGCTTGCCCTGAAGGTGCGCCAGGCTGATGTCGCCCACCTTGGGGTCGAGCGAAGGGTCCAGGGCCTTGATGAGCGAGGATTTGCCCACTCCGGACTCGCCGCTGATGAGGTTCACCCCGAGAGTTCCCTCCTCTCCGCAGCACAGCGTGCGAAGCTCCTCAATGCCTTCTCCGGTCTTCACCGAGGTCTGGATAACATCGTAGCCTGCAAGCGTATAGGCGTGGATGAACTCCTCCACCTGATCCGGCGCCTCGTCGCGGTAGAGATCGACCTTGTTCAGCACTATGGTCACCGGAATTTTGAACATCTCGCAGCTGACCAGCTGTCTGTCCAGGAACGGGAGCTTGATCTCCGGAAAATACAGCGAGCACACCAGAAAGGCGCGGTCGATATTGGCCGCTATCACGTGCGACTGGCGCGAAAGGTTCGTGGATTTGCGGATAAGGTGATTCTGACGGGGCAGGATCGCCGTTATCTGCGCCGGATGCCGTTCGCCCGGCTCGACATCCCACTCGTATTCCACCCTGTCGCCCACGGCTATCGGGTTGGTGGAGAGGGACGAGTCCAGACGGACCTTGCCGCGAAGCACCGCCGGGAACGGATTCCACTGCGGGAGACAGGCCAATGAGAAATGGCTTCCCGCATTTTTTATGACTATCGCAGTTCCTTTGGGCATATCGCGCAAAGATAACAAATTTAAATGACTATCTTTGTGCCGCAAAAGAGTGTACATCCATATATGATTCAGAAACGCAAACGCAAGCCCGGACGGAAAGTCTATCCCGCATTTATAGGAAAAGTTCAGATGACGCGCGAAGGATTCGCGTTCGTCGCCGTGGAAGGAAACCCCGACGAGATCTTCGTCCCGGCATCCAGGACCAGAGGCGCGCTTAACGGGGACACTGTCAGGGTCGCGGTGACCAAGGAAGTGGCGCGGGGCACGTCCAGGAAGGGCGGGGCCAAGTCTGAACGCCGCGAGGGCCGCATTCTGGATGTGCTTGAACGCTCGACCAAGCCTTTCATCGGAGTTTACCACGCCACCGCGCAGGGTGCCTGGGTGCTGATGCAGAGCCGCAATATGCCTTACGACATAGAAGTGGACCCGCGCCAGGCCGAGAAGGCGGGAGCGCAGAAGGGCTACAAGGTGGCCGTGATGGTGGAGCATTGGGACAAGGGCGAAAGCCTTCCTGTCGGAAAGATCGTGGACGTGCTGGGCGAACCGGGCGAGAACGAGACCGAAATGCACAGCATACTTTCTGAATTCGGACTCCCGTACAGGTTCGACCCTGAAGTGGAGAAGGCCGCCGACAAGGTATCTGAAAAGATCACCGCGAAGGAGATCAAGGCCCGCAAGGACTTCCGCGACACCTTCACCTTCACCATAGACCCGGCCGACGCGAAGGATTTCGACGACGCGCTGTCATTCAAGGTGCTGGAGAACGGGAACTACGAAGTGGGCGTGCACATCGCCGACGTGTCGCATTACGTGACTCCGGGCGATGTCATAGACAAGGAGGCCCGCGAGCGCGGAACATCCGTCTATCTGGTGGACAGGACCGTGCCTATGCTTCCGGAGAAGCTCTGCAACAGGCTCTGTTCCCTTCGTCCTCACGAGGAAAAGCTCTGTTTCTCGGCAGTTTTCGAAATTACCGAACGCGCCGCAGTGCGGGGGAAATGGTTCGGAAGGACCGTGATTAATTCCAACCACCGGCTCAATTACGAGCAGGCCCAGGAGATCATAACATCTGAAGTCAACCCTCAGGATGAACTTTCAGTGGCTCTCACCACGCTCAACCGCCTGGCCGGCATACTCAAGGGCAAGCGCCGCAAGGCCGGAGCCATAGATTTCGAGCGTCCGGAGATGAAGATCCGCTGCGACGAGACCGGCAGGCCGATCGAGGTCTATCAGAAGATCAGCTGCGAGGCCAATTGGCTCATAGAGGAATTCATGCTTCTGGCGAACAGGAGCGTGGCGGAATTCGTGTCCGCGAAGAACAAGACCTTCGTCTACCGCGTGCACGACGTGCCGAACCCTGACAAGCTCGAGTCCCTGCGCCACTTCGCGAAGAGCCTGGGCTACAAGATGAGCCAGGACATGGAGGGCCGCAAGGCCGCCGGCGCCATTTCAGACCTTATGGAGAAGTCCGCTGGCAAACCGGAGGCCGCCGCTTTCAAGGACATCGCCCTGCGTTCGATGGCCAAGGCCAAGTACAGCACGGACAACATCGGGCACTACGGGCTCGCATTCGCGGACTACACCCATTTCACTTCGCCTATCCGCCGGTATCCGGACCTTATGGTGCATCGCCTGCTGGCCCTCTACCTGGACGGCGGCAAGAGCCAGGACAAAGACTACTACGAGCAGGAATGCCAATACGCCTCTTCGCGCGAGGCTCTGGCCACGGAGGCTGAGCGCACGAGCATCAAGTACAAGCTCGTGGAATTTATGCAGGACAAGGTGGGAGAGGAATTCACGGGGCACATCTCCGGCCTTACGGAATGGGGAATGTACGTGGAGATCGACCCTACGCACATCGAGGGGATGGTGTCTCTGCGCGACATCCGCGGCGACTTTTTCGAATTCGACGAGAAGCTCTACCGCATCAGGGGCAAGCGCACCCGCAAGATCTACCGCCTGGGGGACGAAGTCCGCATCCGCGTGAAGAACACCAATCTCGAGCAGCGCCTGCTGGACTATGA
>CAVBDE010000014.1:0-27501 GCA_963594055.1 Anaerovoracaceae bacterium
GGTCAACCCGGGCACGGAACTTCCCGAGGCTGTATCCTGCATCTACCAGGACCCGTTCGACAACATCTGGACCGGAGGAGAGCAGTTCGGTGTCACAGGTCTCAAACTGTCTTCCATCCAGAGCTTTCTGACCGACCAGATCATCAATGCCGTCTACATATCTACAGACAAAGGACTTGCATTCATCGGCACCAATGGGGACGGCATACATTGTTTCTCCCCCGCCACAGGCGAGAAACAGCATCTGGAGCAGACTGCAGGGATGAAGATAACCTCGATAGCGGATTACGACAGGAACCGCATTCTGTTCTGCGCATACAACCTGGGGTTCTTTCTGTATGATACAAAGACCGGCTCACTGGTGCCATATATACTGAAGGACAGGCAGACGAATGCCCGGGAATGCCTCTACGGCAACGCTCCCGAGATATACAGAACCGGTGACGGCCGACTGATTATCTTCGCCGTGAACAATTATGTTCTGAATCCGCTGAACGGAGACTGCACCAGAATAGACTCAAAGCCGGAAGAATATGCCGCAGATCTTCAGACCGTCTATCCGCTTGAGGGTGACTGCATATACAGCTTTTCCAAGGACGGCATCTACCTGGTGGACATTGAGCAGAACAGGATTTCACGTGTCTTTGAACCGACAGCGACGACCGGATCGATAAACTGCATCTCCTACAGCGACACCCTGTTCGTGTTCGGCACGGACTCCGGGCTATACCGGTTCGATACCGCCGACCGTTCCTATAGCCAGATAAGCACAGGCCTGTTCAAAAGGGTAACCGGACTCTGTCTTGACAGCGAAGACAATCTGTGGGTGAGCGCCGACAATACCCTGTTCAAATACTGCAACGGGACATTCGTTCTCATAGGAGAGAATAGCGGCGTCGCGGCCAATGAGATCAACAACAGCGCCGTCAGTCCGGACGGGACAGTATATCTGGCGGGGACCAAGGGACTTCTTAAATTAAAGGAAGACCACCATGAGCCGGAGAAATCCACCATTACAAAATCAATTACACTGAACGACATCACTGTCGACGGGGTGTCAGTCTCACACAACAGCGACATAATCAAAGTCCCGCACAAAACGAAGAATCTGAACGTCTCCATCTCCCTGCACAATGCCGACCCGCTCGAAAAAGTCGTTTACAGATATGCCGTCAACGGAACTTCGTACGTAATCGAAACTTTCGATGAGAACATACAGGTTCCTCTGCTCAAAGCCGGAATGTACCTGCTGGAGGCATCCTTTCTAACCAATGACGGCAACTGGAGCGCGCCCCAAGCCATACTCAGAATCAACAAACTGAAACCCTGGTACAAGACCAGCGCCTTCTACATCCTGCTCTCTGTCATAGCGCTTACCATTCTGACACTGGTATTCGCAGAATGGAGAAGCAGAACGATAAGGGCGCTCGAAGCCAAATACGGAAAACGGGATCAGTCCTTCATCAACAGGTTCGACACCTACATCACCGAACACCTGTCCGACCCTGACCTGTCCGCAAACGACATCGCACGCGAATTTGCAATGAGCAGGGCATCCCTGTATGCCAAGGTGAAAGACTCTTTCTCTTCCGGAATCGGCGAATACATTGAAGACAAAAGAATACAGGAGGCCAAAAGGCTTTTGAAGGAAACCACGCTCAGCGTAACGGAGATATCCGAGCGCACAGGCTATTCGTCACAGCGGTACTTCAGCACCCGCTTCAAGAAATGCACGAACCGGTCCCCTCTCTCCTACCGGAAGAACAAATAAAGCCGCCACCCGCAATTACGCAAAAAGGCCGGTCGAAATGACCGGTCTTTTCGTGTGGTGCCACCGAGAATCGAACTAGGGACACAAGGATTTTCAGTCCTTTGCTCTACCAACTGAGCTATGGCACCATCTTTTGGGATTGCAAAGGTAACAATTATATTTTAATTTGCAAATTCTTTAATAACATTTGCACACCCGCTTCAGTCCCCGTCAGAACCTGTCATCTCCAGGAGATAACTGTCATTCAAACGATCAAAGTCAGACGTGAACAAGCGATCCTGAATTACCCGATATTTCTCAAATTCACTTTCCGCGAATTCCTTCGCAAACTCGGCTGACACATTGCCGGCGCTGTTCAAAACTTTGTCTCCCCCGGCTTCGAGTATCGTATCAATCCGTCCGGCCCAGTCTTCCATAGTCATCGGGATATGCCTTTTAGCCATACGCTCGGCCATATCCAAAACAGCGTTCACAAGTCTGGACATATCTTCCAGTTCAACGGTTTTCAAGTAATTCTTGGCTATCGCCACGTCAGATTTTACAATCTTGCCCTCCGGAGCATTTTCCCAGGTAGCAAGTCCCATATGTTCCTTCCCGGCATCAGCCCTCTCAACTATCAGCTCCGCAGCCGTGTGGCCATGGACGGCGTAATGAATTTTGTTCTGCATCTTTCTATAGAACAACCGGGTAGTCGGAGCATCGTTGTTATAGTCAACCGATGTGGCATATATATCCGTAAGTTTCTGATAGAACCGGCGTTCGCTGAGACGGATCTCTCTGATCTCTTCCAGCAGATGCTCAAAATAATCCTCGCCAAACAGTGAACCGTTTTCCATTCTCTTCCTGTCCACAACATACCCCCGGATGGTGAACTGTCTCAAAACTCCAGTACACCATTGTCTGAACTGCGTAGCACGAATGGAATTGACCCTGTACCCGACTGAAATTATGGCATCAAGATTATAGAATTTGGTAAGATAGGATTTCCCGTCAGAAGCAGTTGCCGAGATTTTCTCGGTAACTGAATTCTCTTGGAGTTCCCCGTTTTTAAAAATATTCTTCAGATGCAGTCCGATGTTATCCGTAGAACAGTCAAACAGCAATGCCATAGCCTTCTGGGTAGCCCAGATGGTCTCATCCTTATAAAGCACCTGAATGCAATCCCCCTTCCCCTCGGCAACGAATGTCAGAAACTCCACCGTACTGTTGCGAACCAGCATATTCTTCTCCATAATCAATCAGATTGGTCGAAAGTACGAAGTTAGACAATTCTTCAGATATTGACAAAGGCAGAAGGATTACTCTCCCCGTCAGAACCTGTACACCGCCCTGAGCATGCAGGAAAGAGGTGCCTGAGGGAAAAGGCCCTCGTCCTGGCTGTAGGTATTCTCCGCGATGAAGAAATATCTGAACACCCAGGCATTGGCACAGTACTGCGCGTTCAGAAGGTTGTTCACGTACAGGCCAAGCTGCAGAGAGTTGCCGCCCCTGAAATGCAGCGTATGGCTCAGCGACGCGTCCGCCACGAAGTAGCCCGGGAGGCTGCGGTCGGAGCATCCGGTGTTGTCCCAGTACTGCCTGCCCACATATTTGCCCTGGAGGGACAGTTGCAGGTCGGAAAGCGGAGCACAATAGGCGAACGGAGCGACATTCAGGCTCAAAGCCGCGATCACCGCCGGCGAGAGGAGAATGGCGACATTCTCGTGCTTCTCGTCCAATTGGCCCACAAGATTCCAGTCGTTCATGTTGTCATATTCGCTCACATAGGCGTGGAATTCGCGGATGCGGTTGTCGCTCAGGGTCAGGTTCCCGTTCAGAGCCACCACCGGACTCGGCTTCCACGCGGCGGTCAGCTCCGCTCCCCTTCTCCAGGCACGGCCCACGTTCTCCTTGATGGCATATCCGGAGCTTGAGAGCTTGCCGGTCTCAAGAAGCATATCCCAGTACTCCATGGCGTAGAGGTTCACTCCGGCCGCAAATGCAGCACCCCTGTATTCGTAGCCAAGCTCCACGTCCAGCATCTTCTCCGGACGGAGTTCGGATTTCTCCACCCCGGCGTTGTTGCTTTCTATCACTTCCTTGATGTCGCTCCTTCCCGGCTCACGATGGCCAAGAGCGGCGCTAAGATAAGCTTTGTGCCCCTCCGCGGGAGTAAACGTGATCCCTGCGCGCGGATTGAAGAAATTCCAGACCGTAGAATAGGCCAGATCCGAAAAATCGTCATCCTGCCCGTTCATGTCCAATGTCACGAGCCTGTACTGCAGGTCCAGATAGGCGGTAAGGGAGGGCGTAAACGAATACTCCCCGCGTGCAAATGCGGAGAAGTCCTTTTTCAAGCCCCTGTTCCTGTACCACTCGTGGTCGAGATCTCCCAGCAGGCTGCACCATTTGACTGTGCCGTAATGGTCTCCGTCATACAGAGACCCGCTCACGCCGGCATCCACCTTAAGGGCCCCGCCCGAATACCGGAGGCTGGAATTGACGACATAATAATCCGACGCCGCCCACTTGTCCGTGATGAAATCCCCCTTCTTATACGACACGCCGTCTATCTCCACAGGCGACTCCAGGCCGTATTTGGTCAGCTTCTTCCCGGCCTTGTACTGGTCATAATAGCCTCCGCCGTCCGTATAGTTGAGAGTCGTGGTCCAGGCCAGGGCCGAGCTGAACTGGTGCGTGCAGTTCAGCTGAAAATGCTGCTGCAGGTAGTTGTCCGTCTCGTTGTCGTAATAATGGACATTCCCGAAATCATCATAATACTCCCCTGCAGGATTGTAGGTGCGGTCCTCAGCCAGCCTGGCCTGCGAAATGCCCTCCCAGGTGATGCCGGTGCGCTGCTGGCCCAGCAGGTAAGTGAATCTCAGGGAATTGGCCCCGTGCATCCAGCCGATCACGGCGAGCAGCGACTGCGAATCCGCGAAGGCGTTGCGTATGTAGCCGTCGGTGGTGTTCATCGAATAGACGAAATTGGCATACAGTCCGTGCCTGAGAAGCCCCGTACTCGCGCCGACGGTCGTCATCTTCGTGTTCCAGGCGCCTCTGGTGACATCCACCCATCCGGACGGACACTCTCCCACGGACGCGGTGCTCATATTGATGCTGGCGCCGAACGCTCCGGACCCGCCGGCAGACGTGCCAAGTCCGCGCTGAAGCTGTACCGAAGACAGGATGCTGCCGAGCGCCGGAATGTTCACCCAGAACACCTCCTGGGACTCGGCGTCGTTGAGGGTGATGCCGTTCAGGGTGACGTTGATCTGCGAACCCTTGGAGCCGCGCACGGTGAGCTTCGAATACCCGAGCCCGGTGCCGCCCTCATTGCTCGCCACGACCGACGGCTGAAGGGAAAGCGTCATAGGAAGGGAATTGAGCGGAGACGAATTCTTCAGCTCCTCCGAATGGATCATCGTGAATGTGACAGGGGTTCTGTCTCCTGCGCGCGATGCGCTGACTACCACGCTGTCAAGCCTTTCTTCTTTTTCGTCGGGACCGGCCGTCCGGGCCAATGCCGTCTGTGTGGAAAGAACAGCCACACCTGCCAATAATAAAAAACCTCGCATAACAAATCATTACGCAAGGGGCAAGCACTTTCATCGTGCTCTCTGGAGTGCATTCCCTACGACGGCATTACCCGTGTCAGGTTCAATGGGACTCTCTCAACCCCGTCGGGCCGCAACCGGCCGTCAGAAGTACCCCCGCAATTATTTCGCCGGCAAATATAAGCCTATTCTTTCTCTTCTACAAGACTGACTCTGTAAAGTTCAGGCCAATTCTTCCCCGTAAGGTAGATTCTGCCCTGGGCATCCACCGCGATGCCGTTCAGCACGTCGGTGTCCTTCGTACGCTTGCTCTCCGGCAGCAGCCCCCCGCAGTTCACGATGCCTTCAACCTTGCCGGTGGAAGGGTCGATGATGACGATGAGATCGGACGTGTAGACATTGGCCCAGATGCGCCCGTCTATCCACTCAAGCTCATTCAGATAGCGTACCGCACGCCCGTTAAGCGTAACATTGAGGGTCTTCTGAAGTTTCAGGTCCTCCGAGAGAAAGTACAGATGAGAAGAGCCGTCGCTGGCGATAAGGCTCTCCCCGTCTGTGGTGAGACCCCACCCTTCGCGCGGATATGAATAGGTCATCCTGTACTCCAGGGTGGCGGCGTCATATACGAACAGGACATGGCTGGTCCAGGTCAGCACATACAGCCTGTCCCCCAGAATGACGGAGCCCTCCACGAAGTACTTCCTGTTGAACGGGAGCTTCTTCATGGCATCCCCCGTCTCCAGGTCCACGGTGCGCAGAGTGGACTTGCCGTTAAGGCCCGTGCTTTCGTACAGCGTGCCGCCGTGGAAGAAAAGGCCCTGCGTATAGGACTGAGTGTCGTGAGGATAGGTCTTTTCGACCTTTATGTTATAGCGCTTCACCTGCGCGCTGCACGAACAGATCGCGCACAGCGCCAGCGCCAGACTTATCAAAACCCGTTTCATACTACGAATTTACTCAAAATTTTCATACCTTTGCACGCAAATGAAGGTGGGACGATCCGCCGCGGCCTCAGGGCTGAGGAAAGTCCGGACAAGACAGGGCATCGCACTGCGGAAATCGCAGGTGGGGGTAACCTTACGGACGCCGTAACAGAAAACAACTACCGGAAACGGTACAGGTGAAAACGCGGGGTAAAAGCCCACGACGCCTGCCAGCGATGACAGACGGGTACGGCACTGCGACTTGCAAAACCAAATATACTGACAGATGAGGACTGCCCGTCCGATGTCAGGGGGTAGGTTGCGAAGATAAATGGCGGAACAAAACAGAAACCGGCTTACGGTTCCACCTTCTTTTTATTCTGAAATCATCTCGGCGCACAGATCGTAAAGGTCGGCCGAAGTCACCCTTACCTTTATGAAACTGCCCGGCAGGGCGTTTGCGTCCACCCCTTCGGGCACATCCACGAAGATGACCCCGTCCACCTCCGGACTCTCGTACTGGCTGCGGCAGATGAGCTTTCCGGAAGACACCTCGTCCACGATCACCTCCAGCTCGCTTCCCACCCGGCTCTGATTATACCTGTAGGAAATCTCGCTCTGGGCCTCCATCAGCGCGTCATACCGCTGCCGCTTCACCTCCTCGCTCACGTCATCCTTATAGTGCGCGGCGCCGTAAGTCCCTTCCTCCTCGCTGTATCTGAACGCTCCCAGACGCTCGAACCTGGCCTGGGCACAGAAATCCAGCAGCTCCTGAAAATCCTCCTCCGACTCGCCCGGATGCCCCACTATCATGGTGGTGCGGAGCACTACGCCCGGCACCTCGGCGCGAAGCCTGCCGATGAGGTTTCTGGTCCAGGCGCCGTCCACGTGGCGGCGCATATTGGCCAGGACGCGGTCGCTTATGTGCTGAAGCGGAATGTCCAGGTACTTGCAGACCTTCTGGTTATGGGCCATCTGCTCCAGAACATCCTCCGGGAACTGGTCCGGATACGAATAGTGAATCCTTATCCAGTGAATCTGCGGTATGGCCGAAAGTTTCTCAATAAGTTCTGCCAATGCCCTCCTGTGATAGAGATCGAGTCCGTAATAGGTGCTGTCCTGCGCTATGAGTATCAGCTCTTTAACCCCTTTGGATGCCAATTGGAGCGCTTCCTCCACGAGCTCCTCCATGGGGACGGACTTGTGCGCACCGCGTATGTGCGGAATGGCGCAATACGAGCAGCGCCTGTCGCATCCTTCGGAGATCTTCAGGTACGCCGTACCCGGGCCGCATTCCGTAGGCTTGCGGTATTTGAAAAGCGAATGGTCGGGAGTGACGCCCAGATATCTGAGTATGGAATCCGTCTCGCGGGCCCCGAACCAGGCGTCCACCTCCGGAATGAGGTCCGGCATCTCTTTCGAATACCTCTCGCTGAGGCACCCGCAGACCAGAATCTTCCCTGTCAGGCCCTTCTTTTTCTGCTCCACCGCCTCCAGGATGGCATTGATGCTTTCCTGCTTGGCATCACCTATGAAACCGCAGGTGTTGATGAGCAGATAATCCACTTTAGAACCGTAATCCGACTCGTCCACGACGGAAAAGCCGGATCCCAGCTGGCAGACGAAATGCTCGGTGTCAACCCTGTTTTTGGAACAGCCCAAGGTGAGCGTCCGCAGACTACGCTTCATTCTCCTCCCCGTCGGTGACGAAATCGAAAGACGCATTGGCCAGCAGCTCGTTATACCACTCGACCACCTTCTTCATGTGCGACACATAGAAACGGTCGGCATCGTAGTCCGGCACTGCCTTGGCGAAGAGCGCCTTGAGCTCGGCATCGCCTGACTTGGCACCAGGCGCCTCCTTGCCCTCGAGGGTCTTGTTCAGCGCGAGGAAAACCTCCGAAAGCTTAAGCTCCTCGGTCTGGGTATAGATGGCGATGTCGGCAAGGGTGGTAATCTTGCTGTGGGCATCGAGAATCACTCTTTTCTTATCCTTGAGGCTCTCCGCTATAACTCCTCCGCGGGCCTGAGCCACATACAGGAACAGTCCGCTCTTACCTGAAACGGTAAGTATCTTGGCTAAATCTGTCTTCATAACTGACTGATGATTAAATCTGTTTTATCTTCGAGGGCTTCTATCGGCCCGTCATTTTCTATCAAAAAATCATAATGCTCCGGCTCGCTCTGGAACGCGTCCCGCTGCGAAGCCTTCGGATTCCGCTCCCATCTCTTCTCCTTCGGCGCCCGGACCAGGATCACGCTGTCGAAAATGTCGCGGAAAAGCGGCAGCGACATCGCTATGGCGGACTCGAAGAACACCACCGGACTGTCCGTGGCTGCGGTGAACGCCCTGAAATCACTCAGAACCTCCGGATGTATGATCTCCTCGAGCCTGTGCAGCCGGTCCGGCGTTCCGAAGATGCCCTTAAGATGATCTGCATCCGTGCCAATTTCACTTTCCAGCCTGGCGGCCACATCCGGCCTGCGGTAAAGAGCCTTCGTGCGGGAATCGGAATCGTAAACGGGATATCCCCTGCGCTGCAGAATTCTGCAGACAGCGGACTTGCCGCTGCCGATCAGACCCGTGACCAGTACAATCTTCGGCATGGCTCTACTCCACCCTGGTCTCCACGCAGTCGCACATCTGCGGACTGCACTGCCAGTCTATGGCCACATCAGGAAGGTTCTCCGCGTGAACCATGCATTTGCCGCCGAGCGAATTGGCAAATTCATTATAGTCCACGTAGAAGGACACATTCTGGGCCGGTGTGCCAGAGATAGGGAACACGAAACGGTATGTCACGTGCACGGCCTCCGGGAATATGGTCAGGTTCTTCCCGCTCGGAAGATTCTTGACCCATACCGACGCCGTGGTGGAATACTCCACGTAGCGGGTGATTTCCTGGGAATATGTCACCTTATTCTGGGAAAGACGCATTCCGGCAGGACATTCGAGTTCCACCTCGCCGTGAAGGCTGCGCCACACTTCCCTGTGAAGGATGCGCCTGGTCATGACCTTGTCCACTGACTCAAGCCTTACAGGATCGCCGTAAACCATCACGGAATCCTGTGAGATGGTCATCTCCCCGTAAGGCATGTACTGGGCCCTGCAGGAGATGAGCGATACCGGCACGATCGGCACTTTCTTATAGTTTTCCTTAAGGAAACGGAAAGTGACAGTGTGCGAAAGGAAAGACTTCACGCTCACGGACTGCCCGAATATCTGGGACGTGTACTTGAACAGCGAATTGTCCGTGATGGTGTAGAAATCGCCCTCGCGGTTCACCAGATCATCAGGCTCGAAGCTGACATCCACAATCTTGTTACGGTTCAGCGCCAGGCGCAGCAGGGAAAACCCCGAGCCCGACACGACCGCGGCTATGGTGACGCTCTCCCCGCTGACATTGCTGTGGCCCACGATATTGCTGTGAGCGACCACCTGGACGCTCACAGTATCGGAAGTCTCCTCGCTGAGATTGCTGATAATCCATATTATCAGCGATGCGAGTACGGCCAAAGTAACGGCAACGGAACGTTTCACCTCTCAGTATTATGCTGCAGGAGTGTTGTCCCTGCTGATGGACGTCTTGTCCACGCGGAGCTTCACTTCACCGTCAACCTTGAGAAGAACTGTCCTCTCGTCCACCTCGGCGATGGTCCCGTAGATACCGCCGGCGGTGATCACCTTGTCGCCCTTCTTGAGTTCGCTGCGGAATTTCTCAAGCTCCTTCTGCTGCTTGCGCTGCGGACGGATCATGAAAAGCCACATGATGAGGAACATAAGGATGATCATTATCCAGAAACTCCAGGAGCTGGCTCCCTGTCCCTGTGCAGCAGGCGCTGACTGAAGAATAAGTGTCAAAAAGTTCATAAAGCGTTATTTTTTAATGTTGATAATCTTGTCCAGCAGGCCGTTGACGAAGGCGCTGCTCTCCGGGGTGCTGTAATACTTGGATATCTCCACGTACTCGTTCATGATGACCTTGGCAGGCTGTGAAGGGAAAGCCGCCGCTTCCGCCATGCCGCATATTATGAGCGCGAGGTCCGTGGTGCAGACTCTCTTGATGTCCCACTTCGGGGTGAGTTCGTCTATGGTCTGCAGGTCCCTGTCAAAGTCCGTTATGGCCCTGCGGAGCACCGAATATGCGAAATCCTGGTCCGACTCCTTGCCGGTCTGGCCTTCCATCTGGCTGAGATACAGCTCCGGAAGCGACCACCTTCTGCCTTTCGCGAATTCCTTCACCGTGCGGCAGCAGTATGTAAGGGCATAGGCCAGGTCATTGTCCCACCATATCGACAGGCCCTCCAGGATAGGCTCCAGTTCGGCATTGTCCTCAAGTTCGGTCTCGAAAATCTTGCAGAACAGGGCGGCATCCTCCTTCAGGCTGCGTGAAGGCTCGGCCATATAGCTTTTGAAATAATCTTTCTCCCTGACGGTGTCGTACAGATGCCACAGAAAGACATCGTACTGGTCCCAGCTGAGCTTCTTCTTCGACAGAATTTTCTGAAAATCAGGGTCTTCCGACAGAAGCGGGGCGATGGAGTTCTCCACGAATTTACGGTTAGGGTTCTTCTCTTCCTCCGTAGGGTGAAATTTGCCCTGAGCGGCGACGAGGCGGGATTCGGCCTGACGGGTGAGCGCAGGAATCAGCGACAACATGAACAGGTACAGATCCCTGGTCCCCTGGCACAGCGCGTCAAAATGAGCCTGCGTCTGGGCAAGTGTCATCGTCGGATTCTCTGCAAACGCGTATACTGTCTTGAAGATTTTGATACGCAGAATTTGTCTGTTAAGCATTTGTAATATGTCAAAAATCGCTACAAAGATAATATCTATTCAAAAATTATTCTAATTTTGCATAAACTAAAAAACCAAATTTTTATGTATAGGAATGATATTGACGCCTCACGGGGCGAGAGAGGAGCGGAAGACGTATACTCCTATCCTGTAAAAGCTGGAAAGCGTACATATTTCTTTGACGTCAAGACCACAAAGGGACGCAAGGATTTCTATCTTACCATCACAGAAAGCAAACGCCACACCGCACCTGACGGTTCATACACCTACGACAAACACAAGATTTTTCTCTACAAGGAGGACTTCGAAAAGTTCAGGGAAGGACTTGAAGAAGCCGTCAGATATGTGAAAGACGACTGTTTCGGAGGAGAAATTCCGATAAAGGAATATGAACCGCACGACCACGATGACTTTTAAGGATTATCAGAGTTCCGCAGCCTACATCCAGGAACTCCTCGGCGGAAGGAAGCCTTCCGTCGGTCTTGTTCTCGGAAGCGGTCTGGGCTCACTGGGTGACTCCATTCAGGAGCCTATCGTAATTCCGTACAGGGACATACCGAATTTCCCCATAAGCACGGCCATCGGCCACAAGGGGAATCTCATCTGCGGCTACATCGCGGACCACTGCGTCATGGCCATGCAGGGACGTTTCCACTACTTCGAGGGCTACCCTATGGAGAAGGTCACATTCCCTATCCGCATAATGAAGCTGCTGGGAGTGGAGACCCTGTTCGTGTCCAATGCCGCAGGAGGCATCAACCAGACCTTCAAAGTCGGCGACCTGATGGTCATCAAGGACCAGATAAACCTTCTTCCCAACCCGCTGATCGGGCCTAACGTGGAAGAATTCGGTCCAAGGTTCCCGGACATGACCAGACCGTTCGATCCGCAGCTCCGAAGACTTGCACACGAAATAGCTGCCAATCTGGGCATAGAGCTCAGGGACGGCGTGTATGTGGCCGTGACAGGCCCTGCCTACGAGACTCCGGGAGAATACAAGTTCTTCCGCGGGGTGGGCGGAGATGCCGCCGGAATGAGCACGGCGCCGGAAGTGATCGTCGCGCGCCACTGCGGCCTGAGGGTGTTCGGAATGTCGGTGATCACCAATGTGACCGAAGACAACTTCTTCGAGCACAACGAATCCAATGACGGCGAAGAGGTGGTCATCGCGGCCATAGCGGCTTCATCCAAGATGACTAAACTTTTTACTGAAATAATAAGAACTTTATGACAGATTTACTCAACTCATATCACGCTGCGGCGCAGTACATTAAAGAAAAAATCGACGGGCAGGTCCCTTATGTGGGGATAATTCTCGGAAGCGGTCTGGGCTCATTGGCAGACAGGATACAGAACCCGACGGTGATTCCGTACAGGGAGATTCCGGGCTTCCCGGAGAGCACCGCCATCGGGCACAAGGGGAACCTCATCTTCGGTGACCTGGCCGGAAAGAAGGTGATCGCGATGCAGGGGCGTTTCCACTACTACGAAGGCTACACCATGGAGCAGGTCACATTTCCTGTAAGGGTGATGAAGCTGCTCGGAATATCCTTCCTGTTCGTGTCCAACGCCGCCGGCGGCATCAACCACAGCTATTCCATAGGCGATCTGATGATCATCCGAGACCAGATCAACCTGCTGCCCAATCCGCTGATCGGACCGAACATCGACGAATTCGGGCCAAGGTTCCCGGATATGACCAGGCCTTACGACCCGGCGCTCAGAAGGCTTGCCCGCGATATCGCAAACGAAATGGGGCTTACCCTTCAGGAGGGAGTGTATATCGCATGCACGGGACCTTGCTACGAGACTCCTGCGGAATACAGGTATTTCCGCATAATAGGGGCTGACGTGGTGGGAATGAGCACCATACCTGAAGTCATCGTGGCACGCCACTGCGGTCTGCCATGCTTCGGAATGTCAGTGGTCACCGACCTGGCACACGACGACATGCCTGAAGACTACCACACGGACGGGGATGCAATAGTAAAGGCAGCCGATCAAGCTGCCTGCAAGATGACTGCCCTGTTCGAAAAGATGATTGAAAGACTCTAAGCGAGCCTTTCAATCATATATTACAGGAGACCCGCTTATTTGGCTATGGCCACTGAGCGGGTTTCTCTTATCACCGTAATCTTGACCTGTCCAGGATATGTCATTTCATCCTGGATGCGCTGTGCGATGTCCGTGGAGAGTCTTGCCGCCTGTTCGTCGGAAACTTCCTCGGCGCCCACTATCACGCGAAGCTCACGGCCTGCCTGGATCGCATAAGACTTGGTGACACCCTTGTAGGATGAAGCCAGGTCCTCCATACCCTTAAGACGCTTGATATAGCTCTCGATAACCTCCCTGCGGGCACCCGGACGCGCTCCCGAGATGGCATCTCCCACCAGTACCAGCGGAGAATAGATGGAAGTCATCTCCATCTCCTCGTGGTGCGCACCGATGGCGTTCACGATCTCCGGACGCTCCTTGTACTGCTCTGCGAGCTTGGCACCCAGCAGTGCGTGAGGAAGATCAGGATCATCCTCGCTGACCTTGCCTATATCGTGCAGAAGTCCGGCACGCTTGGCTATCTTCGGATTCAGGCCAAGTTCAGAAGCCATTATGGCGCAGATGTTCGCCACTTCACGCGAGTGCTGAAGCAGGTTCTGTCCGTAGGATGAACGGTATTTCATGCGGCCGATGAGCTTGACCAGCTCGATGTTCAGTCCGTGTATGCCGAGATCTATGCAGGTACGCTTTCCGGTCTCCAGGATCTCGTCCTCGAGCTGACGGCTGACCTTGGCCACGACCTCCTCGATGCGTGCAGGATGGATACGTCCGTCCACCACGAGCTGGTGCAGAGCCAGTCTGGCAACCTCCCTTCTGACAGGATCGAAGGCTGAAAGCAGTATGGCGTCCGGAGTGTCGTCAACCACGATCTCCACGCCGGTGGCAGCCTCCAGGGCTCTGATGTTGCGTCCCTCACGGCCGATGATGCGGCCCTTCACGTCGTCGTTCTCTATAGGGAAGGACGTCACGGCGTTCTCGATGGCAGTCTCGGTGGCGGTACGCTGAATGGTGTTGATCACGATCCGCTTGGCCTCCTTGGCGGCGTTCAGACGGGCCTCGTCCATAGTGTCGTTGATATATGACTGTGCGGCGGTGCGTGCTTCGGCCTTAAGGCTTTCGATCAGCATGTTCTTAGCGTCAGCCGCACTGATTCCGGCCACGGCCTCGAGTTCGTGCTTGGCCTGTTCCGTGAGCTTTTCAGCCTCCTGCTCCCTGCGGGTCAGTTCGTTCCGGTCAACGGCGAGCTGATTCTTCTGGGACTCGAGCTCCTTCTGACGGCGGCCAAGTTCCCCGGCCTGCTGGTTCAGCTGGTTCTCGCGGTTCTTGATACCGTTCTCGCGGTCGCGCAACTGATTGTTCCGGTCATTGACCTTGCGGTCGTAGTCGCTCTTGAGCTGAAGGAAATGTTCCTTGGCCTCGAGCATTTTGCTCTGTTTGATATTCTCTGCTTCGGCAGTAGCCTTCTCTATCAAGGCGTCAGCGTGTCCTTTGTTAACCGCGCGGTTTACTGCGATATATATTCCCAATGCAAGAGCAGCGCCTGCAATGGCAGCCAGTATATAATATAAAAACATAATATGTTAATTTGTTTCCTTATAAAAAACCGTCAGCTCTGTGCAGAAACTTATCATTGATAAGATTTGGGGGCCTTTCCGGTTCAGGTTTCCCACTTGAGGGCCTACCATCTTCGCAAAGAGCTTACCCGGTTCCGTAGAACTTGTTTGTTAGAGCCAGGGAGAACCGACGGTTATCTGTCAATCCCTTCCAGATAAGATTTCAATTCGTTTGAAATGCCATCCACAGCGTTTTCCAGACCGGAAGCCTTCTTCGACAGGCGTATCACCTCCCTCGCGAAAGTGAGGGTGACGAATGCAAGTTTGTCGATATCGGGCATGTCATAATTCGCGTACGTGGCCAACTGTGCGTTGATCTTGTTCGCGGCTATGCGCATATTCTGCTCGGCGGCCGGAGAATCGGCCTGAGTCTTCAATGTTCTGCCTGCAATCTTGAGAGTGATGTTCTGTCCCTTCTTTCCTTCCATACCGCTATCCCTCCAATAATTTAATGCACTGGTCAATCTGTCTTACGAGACGATCTATACTGTTTTTAGCTTCAAAGGAGGTGTCGGCCCCCGCGAAAGCATTGGCGACTTCAAGTTTTTTCAACTTATCTGTCAATTCAGCGTTAAGCTTTTTCAATTTCGCGACCTCAGACTGAGAAAGCACCAGGGAAGAGGCCAGTTCATCGCCGCGCTTCCTTTCGTTCTCATAAAGCGACACGAGCCGCTCCATGTTCTTTCTCAGATCGTCAATCATTCTACAAATTTAATAAAAATTCAAAATTATTCCACTATCGAACCCTTTCCATCAGTGCCGAGAGCTGTGTCCACAGCCCTGAAGGAAGTTTCACATTCCTGTACGAGTCCAGCATCGAATACCGGTGCAGGTCAGTCCCCGCGAAGTCATAATATCCCTTCTTCAACATATTCTCCGCCTTTTTCTGCGCAGTGGTGCCGTAAAAGCCTGAAAGCGAGGAGAGATTCAGCTGGAACAGAATATTCTTCTGCTTGAGGTCGGCATAGTCCCTGTCATCCATATAGATATACCTCTCCGGATGGGCGAGCACCGCGCGGTAACCGGCGGATTTCACCTGAAACAGGGTCTCCTGCAGATTCAGAGGCGGGTTGTAATAAGAGGTCTCCACCAGAAGAAGTTCCTTCCCCAGAGGAAGCAGCTCGCGGGATGCCAGACGCTCGGCGAACAGATTGTCCATCATATTCTCGGATGCCAATTCCAGCTCGGGGGCCTTGATGCCGCCCTTCGCCAGAAAGTCCTTCAGTTCCTGAAACCGCCGTTTCAGATCATCCGGCCTGTTAGGGACATCCTCCATCACATGGGGAGTAAGAAAAACCTTTCTCACCCCCAGCTCGGAATAGACCGACAGAATCTTCGCGCTGTCCTCGAAGGTCTGCACTCCGTCATCCACTCCCGGAAGAATATGGCAATGAAAATCCGTAAAACCTTCGAAAAGGTCTGCCAGATCCTTCTTATGGGTGAACAGAGACATTATTTCTCTGACGAATAATATCCGTAACCCTTCTTCCTGCCGCCATAACCGTAACCGTAGCCATAACCGTAACCGCGGTGGTAATAGCCTCCGCCATAATTGGTGGTGCCGTTGAGGATGAGCGTAAGATGCCTGTAACGGCCTTCAGCCTCGATCTTGTTGATGTCAGGAATCTGGCTCTTGTCGAACAGTCCCGCTCTTACGGCGAAGATGGTACGGTCCGCATACGGAGCGATGATCTGCGTGTCGGCCACGATATCTATAGGAGGACAGTCGATGAAGATAAAGTCGTACTTCTCTCTGAATTTTTCGATGAGCGCAGCGAAATTGCCGTTGTTCAGAATCTCGCTCGGGTTAGGAGGAAGCGTTCCCACAGGGAGCACGTCCATATTCTCGAATTTCACGCCCTTCGATATGTACTCGTCAATGTTTCCGGAAGGTGACGCCAGGTAATCGGCGATACCCTTGTGCTTGAGACCCAGGAAATTGGTAAGTGTCAGACGTCTGAAGTCACCGTCTATCAGGAGCACCTTCTTACCGTTGATGGCCATGGCCGAAGCCAGATTCAGGTTGATGAAGGTCTTGCCGGCGCCAGGATTGAACGAAGTGACCATTATCACCTTGTCCGAAGACGGCTTGCAGGCAAATTCCAGATTGGCCCTGATGATGCGGAAGGCCTCGTTGCTGATGTTGCGGTTACCCTTCTCGACCACCAGTTTGCTGAGAATTTCCTCGTCCTTGTCCTTCTTTATAAACCGGCCCAGAAGTTTCCTTGCAGAATTGGCATTCTCGCCCACCTGAGGGATCTCACCCAGGTAGGAAATGGTAAGGCCCTCAAGGTCTTTCTTCGTGTGTATCTTGGTGTCCGTTACGAGCAGCAGGTAAATCACTCCGGCAGGCAGTGCGAGTCCGATGAGGAGCGCAAGCAGCAAAATCTGCATTCTGCGCGGAGATACAGGCACATTGCTTCCGTAAGGAGGGTTGACGATACGGGTATTGTAAGCGGAGAAGGCCTGGGACAGCTCGTTCTCCTCGCGTTTCTGAAGAAGATAGAGGTACAGGTTCTCCTGAACCTTCTGAAGTCGCTCATACTTGATGAGGTCCATGGCCTGTGAAGGACTCTGCGCGATGCGGGTCTCGGTCTGGCTCTGCTGGTTGAGGGCGATGTTCTCCTGCTCCTCCAGGGTGGCGACATAGTTGTCCACCGAACTGATTATGGCCACCTTCATCGAAGCAAGCGCATCGGTAAGTTCCACAACCATAGGGTTTTTCTCGGAAGATGAGGAGATGAGGCTGTTACGGTTCAGGAGCATGTTGTTATACTCCTTGACCTGCGCGGTGATGCCCTCGCTGCTGATTCCGGAAGGAAGAGGAATAAGCGTGCTGTTGTCCACCTCGCTGAGGAAGTTCCTCAGGTACTTGGCCACGGACAGCTGGCTTTCAAGCTCCCTGACCTGCTTCACGATGTCGGTAACCTCGCTGGTGTACATCCTGGAAGCCTCGTTCACGTCAGGCATCTTGTTCTTCGTCTTGTATTCGGAGATGGTGTTGTCCACCTTGTTCAGCTCGGCGGAGATGGCCGACAGCCTGTCGGAGATGAAGACGGAAGTGCTGGCAGCCATCTTGTTGTTGTCGATGACCCACTTCTCGTTATAGACCGTAATCAGCATGTTGATAAGGTCTTCCGCCCTGTTGATGTTATAATCCGTCACGGACAGGTTCAGGACATCGGACATGCGCTGCTTGTTCGAATCCTGCGTGGTGGCGGAGAATCTGGACATGAACATGCTGGTCGTGGCACGGAGAGTGCGTCTGGTCACGATTTCAGGTCTGGTCCACGGCTTCTCCGAATAATAATACGGATTCCTGTTCAGGGTCACGGTACCGAATGCCAGTTCCAGAGGCTCTCCCTCGGAAACGTTGAAAGTGCCGTGGCATTTGTATTTCTCGCCTTTCTCGTAATACACCACCGAGCTGACCGCGAATGTGGAGTCGGCGTTCGGGGCGACAGTCATGCGGACAGTCACATCGGAAGAAACGTTCTCAAATTCAGCCAGGACAGGCACGGACGAAGAATACACGATGCTCTCGCGAAGCCTTCCCTTCAGTGCGTATTCGGTGGTAAGTCCCAGGCGGGTAACGGCCTCTGACATAAGCGACGGAGCCTGGAACACGACTATCTCGTTGGCCAGCTTCGACGGGGTCTGCCCTACCTGCGAGAGCATGGCCTCCACATCGGAAGCCGAAGTGCGGCGCGTATTGGTCTCCTTGATGAGAAGAATGGCGGTACGGCTGTACTGTGGCGGAGTGCTCAGAACCTTGTACGCCGCGATGGAGCAGCATACGAAGACGGAGATTACGAACCAGTACCAGTTATGAAGGAAAGCCGAAATCAGCTTTTTGATATCAAATGACGATTCCATGAGGACGAAGAGTTTTTTCTATTTTACGTAATTCATTACCAGAACGACGGTGTTCGTCACTGTCGCGAGAAGCGAAGCGATGGACACCCAGAATGATGTACTGCGCACATTGTTACCGTTGACGGTACTCTGGCGGACCCTCACATCATTAGGCTCGACATATATCACGTCATTCTGCTGAAGATAATATACAGGTGAAGAATAGAGGTTCTGTGCGGAACAGAGGTTCACGACATAGGTCTTCCGGACACCGTTCTCGGCCCTGATCACCCTGACGGACTCACGCATACCGTAGATGGTAAGGTCGCCTGCGGCGCTCAGCGCGTCCATGATGGTGTACGTGTCCCTGTCTATGGACACGCGGCCCGGCTTCGTGACTTCACCCAGCACGCTGACCTTCAGGTTAAGATATTCCACGGTGACCACAGGGTCCTGCACCAGTCCCCCGGAGACAAGCTTTTCCTTTATCAGGCGGGAAATCTCGTCCCTGGTGAGTCCTGCGACCTGGATTCTGCCGATTACCGGGAAATCAATCGTTCCGTCTTCTTCCACCATATAGCCCTGGACGCCGGTATTCTGGCTCGAAAGCACATCGTCGGATACCGTACCCATATAGCGGGTGGCATACGTGAGGTTGAACATCGCGGCTATCTTCTGGTTCTTGCTGTTGACGATGATGGATATCTTGTCACCCGGACGCATCGTGATGGTGCGCGACACGGCGATCGAATCCACGCTTCCGTCCACTACATCCTGAAAATAAGGAATATTCTTGGGCGTGCTGCAGGAAACCGCGATCAGAGCGGCTCCCAGAAAGGTTAACAGTTTATTGGTTCTATTCATAATATCCTTACAATATTCATTTAACAAGGCAAATCGGACAAATTTAGCCATTTTTAAGTAACTTTGCAACATATCGCGAATCAAGAGCATATGCACAGTAACGACAACTACGGTTTGATAAGGGTTGCGGCCGCCTGCCCGCAGGTCAGGGTTGCGGACATAGATGCCAATGTAAAACGCATCTCCGACACCTGCCACGCGCTGGAAAAGGAGTGCGCCCCTTCGGTCATCACCTTTCCCGAGCTTGGCATCAGCGGATACACCTGCGAGGAGATGTTCAACCAGCACAGCCTCTACAGCCACTCCGAAGAAGGGGTCAGGACCCTGCTTGAACTCACAGCGGACTGCAAAGCCCTCGTCGTGGTGGGCCTTCCCCTCATATACAACGCACGGCGGTTCAACTGCGCGGCGGTCCTGCGCGGCGGAAAGCTCCTCGGGCTGGTTCCGAAGCTCTACCTTCCGAACAACGCCGAATTCTACGAAGCCCGCTACTTCGAGAGCGGCACGACCCTGGGCGACGAGCTCATAGACATCGACTACGCCGGACAGCGCTGCGCCCTGGGCATCTTCCAGATCTTCGACATCGGCAAGGCCCACATCGGCATAGAAGTGTGCCAGGACCTCTGGGTTCCGATCCCACCGAGCTCGTACGCGGCTCTCAGCGGGGCCAATCTGCTCCTGAACCTGTCGGCTTCGAACGAGGTTCTGGGCAAGCACGACTACCGCAAAACCCTCATCGGGGCCACATCGGCACGCCTTCACTGCGGCTATGTCTATGCCAGCATCGGCTACGGCGAATCTTCCGACGACCTGGTATGGGGCGGCTCCTGCCTGATCTACGAAGACGGTGAGCTGCTCAGCGAGAACAGACGCTTCGACAACGGCTCCGAATACATAATCTCGGACATAGACATAGACACGCTGGAAGGCAACCGCCTCCACAGCGGGAACTTCTCCCTGGACGGAGGAGCATGGCCGGACAGCTGGCCATTCAAGAAGAACGGTGCACAGTACAGGCACATAGACTGCGGACAGTGCGCGGATACAGATTTCAGCGGCAGACTTTACAGGGAGCTCGAACGCCACCCTTTCTTTCCGGGCGGCACTGATGCCATAAAAGCACAGTGTCGCGAAGCTTTCGACATTCAGGTGCGCGGACTGGTCACCAGACTGGACCACATCCGCTGCGGCAAGTGCGTAATCGGCGTTTCCGGAGGGCTTGACAGCACGCTGGCGCTTCTGGTCACCTGCGAAGCGTTCGACAGGATGGGATTGGCCCGGGAGAACATCATAGCGGTCACGATGCCGTGCTTCGGCACTTCGGAGCGCACTTACAACAATGCCAATTCCCTTATGACCGAACTGGGGGTCACCCTCAGGGACATAGACATCGCGCAGGCCTGCCTTCAGCACATGAAGGACATAGGGCTGAATCCGGACGTACACAACACCGCCTACGAAAATGCGCAGGCCCGCGAACGCACGCAGATCCTGATGGACATCGCGAACAGCGAGGGCGGCATCGTGATCGGTACGGGCGACCTGTCTGAACTGGCACTCGGCTGGTGCACCTACAACGGCGACCATATGTCGATGTACGGCGTGAATGCCGGCGTTCCGAAGACTCTGGTAAGGGAGATCACGCGCTGGAAGGCGCAGGGATTGGCATGCAGGGACACGCTGCTGGACATCATCGACACTCCGGTATCCCCGGAGCTCGTGCCGGGAAGCCAGATGACCGAGGACCTGGTGGGGCCTTACGACCTGCACGACTTCTTCCTGTGGCATTTCTTCGACGGCAAGAGCCCTGCCAAGATCTACAGATACGCCGTGGAGGCATTCAGGGGCGAGTTCACGGCAGAGATTATTCTCAAATGGTTGAAAGTATTCTACAAAAGATTCTTCAGCCAGCAGTTCAAGCGTTCCTGCCTTCCCAACGGGCCTAAAGTTTGCAAGGTAAGCCTTTCGCCAAGGGGTGACTGGAGAATGTCCACCGACACGGTCAACACCCTGTGGATGAACGAGTTGAATAAATTAAATCAGTACAGATGAAATTCAAGAATCTGTGGTCCATAATTAGCGGGATGCTCCTTATGGCCATTTTGAGTTCCTGCACGAAGGAAGGGGTTGACCTGTTCGAAGGCAACTATTCCTTCAAGACCAGCGGAACCCTCACGGTAGAAAAGACTCTGCTGGAGTCCATCGACGAATCGGCGGAACCCACTGCGGAGACTCTCGCCCTCACCGCCGAATCGGGGCAGATGAACATCCTTAAGGAAGACGGCTCCCACGTGATCATCACGATGAACATAATAGGATCCGACGTGCTGGTCATGAAAGCTGAAGCCGGAAAGGATACTCTCAACATCACGGATGCCAGGCGCACCGTCAGCCTGCGCGACGGAACCGCCACGGCCACGCTCGACTGTACCGTAAGCGGATATGCTAAAAAATATGACGACACCGTCATATTCACTCTTCACTATGAAGGCGCCGGTTCTTCCACCCTTCACGACTACTCCATCACATCCAGCGAAGTCACCTCGGTGGCCAGGATCAACAAATAGCCATCAAAATGAAACATATATTCGAGACAGCCATTGCAGCCGCCTGCGCGACGGCAGCGGCGCTCTGTGCGGTTTCCTGCAAGATTCCGGACAGAGGAACGGTCAGGGAAGACAGGACCGTGAAGGTCAAGGTCCAGGAAGTCAGCGCCACCAGGGTCAGCACTGCCAAGACATATATAGGAAAGGTTAAGAGCGGAACGGAAGTGAACGTCAATTCCCCGTTCCCTTCAAACCTTCAGCACCTGTCCGCAAGCCAGGGCGAAAAGGTCAGCAAGGGACAGGTTCTGGCCAGCGTGTGGTCGGAGACCGTGGAGAGTTCCTATTCCGCAGCCGAGGCCACGCTCCGGCAGGCTCAGGACGCTTATTCGAGAATCGAGAAGGTCAAGGACGACGGCAGCGTGTCCGAGATAAAGAAGATGGAAGTAAAAACCCAGCTCGCCCGGGCGCAGGCCGCATACAATTCCGCCCGCAAAGCCCGTGAGGACTGTCAGATCAAAGCGCCGTTTGACGGCACCGTGAGCGAGGTTCTCGTCAATGAAGGCGAAGACCTGACCCTGCTGCAGCCCATTCTGAAAATAGTGGACCTGACCGATCTGGAGCTGGAGATCTCCGTTCCGGAAGGCGAAGTGGCAGGGCTGAACATCTCCGACAAAGCCACAGCCGAAATCCCCGCCATACCGGGATGCGTGGTCAGAGCCAGCCTGGAGAAGAAGGGCGTGACCGCGTCCGGTCTCTCACACAACTACACCTGCACACTTCACATAACTGATTATCCATCAACCCTTATGCCGGGGATGATAGGCAAGGTGCGCTTCGAGGAGGCCGCCGGCGGGAGCTGTATTATCATTCCGGCCTCCGCCATCAGGTCCGATCGCGACGGCAGATACGTCTGGACGGTCAACGGACAGTCCAGGGTGGAGAAAAAGCACATCACCACTTCGGAATTTGCCCGGGACGGGGTCATCGTAAGCTCCGGCCTGCAGGAAGGTGATGCCGTAATCACAGACGGCATAGCCAAGGTAAGCACGGGCATGAAAGTAAGCATCAGGTAGTTATGCAGAAAAAGGGATTAACCTCGCGCATCGTTCTCGGTGCCATAAAATACAAGAGTCTGGTACGGCTGTTCCTGATTCTGCTCATCGCGATGGGGGCATACGGCCTCGTCGAGATGAACAAGGACGAGTTCCCTACCTTCGAACTCAAGCAGGGGCTCATCGCGGCGGTATATCCGGGCGCTGACGTCAACCAGGTCGAGGAGGAAGTGGGCAAGCCGCTCGAGGAGCTGCTGTTCTCGATGCCGGAAATCGACCGCAGCCAGACCAAGGTGGTGAGCCGCGACGGGATGTGCTACATCTACACCGACCTCACCGTGCCTTCTTCGCAGAAGAACGAGGTATGGTCGAAGATCAAGCTCAAGATAGATACCTACAAGCAGACCCTTCCGGCCGGAGTGCTGGCCATCGTGGTGCTGGACGACTTCTCGGCCATAACCTCCGTGCTCATAGCCATCGAATCGGAGGACAAGGGCTATGTCGAGATGAACGACTATGCCAATGACCTCGCGGACCGCCTCCGGACCATTCCGGAATTGGCCAACGCCAAGATCATAGGCTCGCAGAGCGAAGAGTTCGCGGTGACCGTCGATATGGACAGGCTCAGCGAATACGGCATCTCCCCCACCTCGCTGATGCTTGACTATCAGAGCGCATCCATTCAGGCGCTCGGCGGCACGTTCTCAACGAACTACGCACATTCGCCTGTACACATACAGAACAGCGTAAGCAACGAACAGGAGCTCGCGGACAGGGTCCTGATGTCCACCCGCGAGGGTGAGTCGCTCAGACTCCGTGACGTGGCCACCATCGAGCGCAGGTACAGGGAACCAAGCTCACTGGTGAACTACAACGGCCATTCGGCCATCATCCTGTCCATAGAGATGCGCCCGGACAACAACATCGTGGCCTTCGGAGAGAAGGTGGACAAGGTGATAGACGAGTTCCTCGCCGACGCCCCGGACAGCATACACATCTCGCGCATCACGGACCAGCCGAAGGTGGTGGGCACGTCGGTGTGGTCGTTCCTCAGGGACCTGGTGATCTCGATGCTGGTGGTGATACTGGTAATGCTGCTGCTCTTCCCTATGAAGAGCGCGCTGATCGCATCTTCGGGCGTGCCGGTCTGCACCGCGGTGGCATTGGCCCTTATGTTCCTGAGCGGAATATGCCTTAACACCGTGTCGCTGGCGGCGCTCATCGTGGTGCTGGGAATGATAGTGGACGACTCCATCATCACGATGGACGGCTATATGGACAAGCTGGGCGGCGGAATGAACCGCGTGGATGCGGCCTGCTCATCGGCCCAGGAGCTGTTCACGCCTATGTTTATGGCCACATTTGCCATAAGCGCGATGTTCTTCCCTATGCTGAAGATCATCCACGGGTATCTGGGCGACTTCGTGCAGACCTTCCCGTGGGTCATAACCTTCGCGCTGATGACCTCGCTCGCCTACGCGGTGCTGGTGGTGCCGTCCCTAGAGACCAAATTCATAACCTCCGCCCGCAACACGGAGAAGAAGCAGAGCATCATCATAAAGTTCCAGAACATACTGTTCACCAGCCTCCAGAAGGCCTACGACTTTATGCAGGGCCACTGCTTCAAGCACCCGCACCTCACGATACTGTCGGGAATTGCCGCAGTGGGGCTCGGACTTCTGATGTTCTCGAAGATGAACGTCCAGATGATGCCAATGGCCGACCGTCCGCTCTTCGCGATAGAGATGTACCTCTCGCCTGACGCCGACATCGAGCAGACCACGCAGCTGGCCGACTCGCTCTCCGCCCTCCTGAGACAGGACGAGCGCATCGCCTCCGTCACCGAGTTCATCGGCACGGGCACACCGCGCTTCCACGCCACCTACGCGCCTATTCTTCCGGGGGCCAATGTCGCACAGCTCATCGTCAATACCAGGTCCAACAAGGACACGCAGACCTTCCTGAAGGAATACGAGGCCTACTACGAGCATTATTTCCCTGAGGCGCAGATCCATTTCAAGCAGATGGACTACCAGGGCACCTCGACTCCGGTGGAAGTCCGTGTGTTCGGTGAGGATTACGAGCAGGTCAAGACCGTATCGGACAGCATCAAGGCCTATATGGCCGGCCTGGATATGATAAAATGGGTCCATTCCGACGCCGACAACCAGACCAGCGCCATCTCCATGACCCTCAACGAGGACGAGGCCGCACGCCTGGGCGTGAACCGCGCCCTTATGAACCTGTCGCTGACCAGTGCGCTGGAAGGAGTGCAAATATCGAGCATACGCGAAGGGACCAATGTGATCCCCGTCAACCTTTATTCTGCCAATCTGGGCAAGGACGCCCTCTATGAGGATATCTCGAACACGCTTGTGCCTACCGCCGTACCGGGACTTATGGTCCCTGTCCGACAGGTCGCAAGTATGGAGTCCGACTGGCAGCCGGAGACCCTTACCCGGCTTAACGGAGAGCGGGTCATCACCGTGGCGGCGGATATGCGCTACGGAAAGAGCCAGCCTATCGCACAGCGCGCCATAAGCAAATACGTGGACAGGCTCGAGCTTCCTGACGGGGTGCGCATAGAATACGGCGGACTCAGTAGCGTGAACAGCAGCATAGGGCCGGAAATCGTATTGGCATTTCTGGCGGCCGTGTTCATCCTGTTCGTGTTCCTGCTGTTCCATTTCAAGAAGATATCGCTCGCCGTGCTTACCATAGCGCTGAGCTCCCTGTGCCTGTTCGGCGCCTTCTTCGGGCTCTGGATATTCGGCCTGGACGTGTCGATGACCGCGGTTCTGGGTCTTATCTCGCTCGTGGGCATCATAGTGAGAAACGGCATCATAATGTTCGAATACGCCGAAGAGCTGCGATTCCAGCAGGGCTACAGCGTAAAAGACGCCGCCGCGCAGGCCGGAAAACGCAGAATGAGACCGATTTTCCTCACCTCCTGCACCACGGCGCTCGGCGTGCTGCCGATGATCATAAGCGGCGACCTTCTCTGGATGCCGATGGGAGTGGTCATCTGCTTCGGCACCCTGCTTTCAGTATTCCTCATCACTTTGATTATGCCTGTGTCATACTGGCAGATATTCCGCAAGGCCAAATGAAAACATCTGTAATAAAAATATCACTCTGCGGGTCTCTGCTGCTCGCGGGCCTGACCTGCGGGGCGCAGAGCCTGACCCTGACCCTTCAGGACTGCAAGGACGCGGCGCTGGGCCGCAATACCGCCGTCCGTAACGCCGAACTGGACATCAGAGGCGCCGAACTGCAGAAGCGGGAAGCCCTGTGGGAGTATTTCCCGAGGGTCAGCGCCGCGGGACTTGGCTACTATGCCCTCAATCCGCTGCTGGACATAGGGATAGTGGACATTCTGGGAGACAATGACTTCGCGTGGAACCTGCAGAACGAGGCCGAATCATACGGCTCGATGTACGGCATCAACACCCGCTACAAGGCTTTCCAGAAAGGTTATACGGCGTCAGTCTCCCTGATGCAGCCGGTCTTCGCCGGAGGGCGCATCGTCAACGGGAACCGTCTGGCCGGCGTGGGAGTGCAGGCGGCGCGTCTGCAGGGCGACATCCAGAACAGGAAGACCTCCACCGAGATAGAATCCACCTGGTGGGACATCTGCGCCCTGGAGGAGAAGACAGAGACCATAACGTCTCTGGAAGGTACCATAGAATCCCTCTACACGCAACTTCAGAATGCGGTTAATTCGGGATTGGCCAGCGAGACCGACCTGCTGCAGCTGGAGATCAAGCGGAACGAACTCCGGGCCGGGAAGAAGAAGGCCGTCAGCGGAGTGCGGCTGCTGAAGATGAATCTGCTGAACTCCATTGGCATGGAATACAGCGTGATAGCGCAGGCCGCAAGCGAAGAGGCTCCCCTGCTGGATTCCATAAAGCTGCAGACGGGCTCCGCCGTGCTCCCGGAAAGGCCGGAATTCTACTACCGTGATGCGGACAGCACCGTAAACGGTATGGGCGAAAAGGAACTGCTTGACCTTCAGGTCAAGGCCAAAAGGCTCGAGAGGGATATGACCATAGGCGAGGCGCTGCCGCAGATAGGGATCGGCGCATCTGCCGGATATTCAAACCTTTACGGGAATGCCGGCAAGTTCAACTCCATAGCTTTCGCCACGGTTCAGATACCTATCTCGGACTGGGGCAAGCTCTCGCGCAAGGCGCAGAGGATAGAAACTCAGATACAGAAGGCCGAGAATGACCGGGATTACCTCAGCCGGCAGCTGCACCTGCAGGTGGAGAAATACTGGCTGGACCTCACTTCCGCATACGATGACTGGGAAGTGGCCGCAGAAAGCAGAAAGGTCGCAGAGAGACTCTACAACCTTTCAGTGTCGCATTTCAGCAGCGGCCTCGTGTCCTCTTCCGACCTCCTGCAGGCAGAAGCGTCATACCTCCAGGCCGTCTCCGCCGAGGCCGACGCCCTCGCCTCCTACCGCAAGGCCCTCAGCGCCTACAC
>CAVBDE010000015.1:0-26434 GCA_963594055.1 Anaerovoracaceae bacterium
TGAAAATTATTTTGTTCAAAGGTTAGATTAGTTGTAAATTTGGAGGCTTGTAAGCATTTGCTTGTTATGATAAGGTATTATAAGGAAGACTGCAAATTCGATTTGAAGGGCAAGGCCCTGAACAACCGCTGGCTGAAGCTGGTGGCGGAGAGCGAGATAAGAAGAATAGGGGACATCAACATCATCTTCTGTTCGGACAACTACATTCTCGATGTAAATATGAAGTATCTGCAGCACGACTATTTTACCGACATCATAACCTTTGACTACTGCGAGGGCAAAGTCCTCAGCGGCGATCTCTTCATAAGCATAGACAGCGTGAAGGACAACGCGCAGTTCTACGGTACCGAGTTCAGCGATGAACTCAACCGCGTTATGGTGCACGGAATTCTGCACCTCATCGGTTATGACGACCACACCGAGAAGGACATCGCGATGATGCGATACAAGGAGAACTATTATCTGGATATACGGAGCAAACTGCAGTAACCGTTTATGCTGTCGGAATATGATGTCATAGTGGTAGGAGGCGGCCACGCCGGTTGTGAAGCGGCGATGGCTTCCGCCAATCTTGGCTGCCGGACTCTGCTCGTGTCTATGGATACCCTGTCCTTTGCCAAGATGTCCTGCAACCCGGCAGTCGGCGGAATTGCCAAGGGCCAGATCGTCCGCGAGATTGACGCTCTCGGAGGATACACCGGCATCGTGACTGACAGCGTCACCCTTCAGTTCAGGATGCTAAACCGCTCCAAGGGTCCGGCGATGTGGAGCCCACGTGCACAGTGCGATAAAATCGCTTTTTCGAAGAAATGGCGCGAAATTCTTCTAAATAATTCATTATTAGATATTTACGAAGATATTGCAGAATCTTTTCTCGTTGAGAATCGAAAATTTTACGGAATCCGTACTCAAGGAGGGCGGATTTTTAAGTCTCGCGCGGTTATTCTGACCGCCGGAACCTTTCTCGGAGGCAAACTTTTCATCGGTCGTCAGCAGCTCCTCGGAGGACGAATCGGCGAAAGCGCTTCTTACGGACTGACCGAGCAGCTGAAGTCGCTTGGCATCCGGACCGACAGGATGAAGACGGGAACACCTCCCCGAATTGACATCACTTCCGTTCATACCGACCGGCTCGACCAGCAGTTTGGTGATGCTGCCCCTTCGAGATTCTCATTCACGGACACCCCTTCCATAGCCCAGGCCAATCCTTCGGCGCAGATGCCCTGCTATATTCTTCATACCAATGAAGAAGTCCACGACATACTTCGCAGCGGCTTCGGGGATTCACCTCTCTTCACCGGTCTTATCCACGGAAGGGGACCGAGGTACTGTCCAAGCATAGAGGACAAACTCAGGGTTTTTCCTGACAAGACGGAACATCAGCTGTTTCTGGAGCCGGAAGGTGCCAGGACGAACGAATACTACCTTCAGGGATTCTCCTCATCTCTTCCTCTGAACATTCAGCTGGGAGCGCTCAGAAAGATTCCGGGGATGGAGGACGCGCACATTTACCGCCCGGCCTATGCGGTGGAATATGATTATTTCGACCCAGTACAGCTTCGCAGTTCATTGGAACTCAAGGACTTTGACGGACTGTTCCTGGCAGGCCAGATTAACGGCACTACCGGTTACGAAGAGGCTGCTGCTCAGGGACTTATGGCCGGAATCAATGCCGCGCTGAAGGTTCAGGGCCGCGAGCCTTTCGTTCTGAAGCGCGACGAGGCGTACATTGGCGTTCTTATCGATGATCTTATCACCAAGGGAGTGGATGAACCGTACAGGATGTTCACTTCCAGGGCCGAGTACAGAATCCTGTTAAGGCAGGACAATGCCGATCAGAGGCTGACTCCGCGCGCCTATGAAATTGGCCTGGTCAGCAGGGACCGTTATGATGCTGTCGTGAAAAAGTATGCGGATGTGGATGAACTGGTGAAGTATTTTTCATCGCACAATGTCAAGGTCAGCGTCAACCCTCTGCTTGAATCAAAGGGGTCAAGCCCCATCACGGAGTCTAAAAAGATGTCGGACCTCATCACCCGTCCTGAGCTTTCGGTGGAGGATTTCATCTCCTTTGTTCCACGTGGAACGCAGTACACCGGGATGGAGAAGGAGTCCGCTGACATCACTATAAAATATCAGAGCTATATAGACAGAGAGAGACAGCAGGCGGACAAGATCAAGCATCTTGAGTACATCAGGATTCCGTCGGACTTTGATTTCTCCAAGGTTAATTCTCTAAGTATTGAGTGCCGTCAGAAACTGCAGAGATACAAGCCTGAGACCATAGCGCAGGCGTCCAGGATTTCCGGTGTCTCGCCTTCTGATATTTCGGTGCTTTTATTGTATTTTGGAAGATAAAAACTGGTAATCATGATAGATTATATAACTGGAAAAGTTGCGGAGCTTGCTCCGACGCAGGTGGTTCTGGATAACCACGGTATAGGATATTCGATAGAGATTTCCCTTCAGACTTACGCTTTGCTTGAGGGTAAGGATGAGGCCAAGATCTTTATTTATCACCATATCCAGAGCAGTTCGGACGTTGAGCTTTTTTACGGATTCGCGTCCAAGGACGAGCGGGCGCTGTTCGAACTTCTGATCAGCGTTTCCGGTGTGGGAGTGAATACCGCCAGGGTCATCTTGTCGTCCTTCAGTGCGGATGAGTTGCGCGAGGCCATCCTCTCTGAGAATGTGAACGCCATCAGGAGCGTTAAGGGTATTGGCCTGAAGACTGCGCAGAGAATGATTCTGGAACTCAAGGATAAGATTACGAAAGGGGAGGGCTCTTCTTCCGAGGTTCTGTTCACTTCCGACAGGAACACGGTGGTGGATGAGGCCGTGTCTGCGCTTCTTATGCTCGGTTTCTCCAAGCCCAACATCTCGAAGGCCGTCAAGCAGATTATGTCCGAGCACCCTAATGTGAAGGTAGAGGAACTCATAAAACTGGCTCTTCAGATGCTGTAGTGTTCCACGTGGAACGAATATCGGCTCTCTCGGAATTATGTCACAAAACATCGTGGTCCGGGCGGGAATAACAGAAAAGAAAAATAATGAAAATCGAAGAATTAAGGTCATATTTCCCGGGTTTGCAGCAGCAGTGCTACGGTAAGAATCTGGTCTATCTGGATAACGCCGCTACATCGCAGAGGCTGAAATCGGCCGTGAGTCTGGCGGATGATCTGGCTCTTAATCATAATGCCAATATTCACAGATCGGTGTACAAGCTGGCTTCGGACGCCACTGCAGCGTATGAAGTAACCCGCGACTATGTCAAGGAATACCTTAACGCGGAGCACCGTGAGGAGATAATATTCACCTCCGGGACGACCTTTTCCATCAATATGGTCGCTCATACTTTTGGGGACAGGTTCATCGGCGAAGGTGACAATATCATAATAGGAGAAAGCGAGCATCATTCCGATATAGTTCCCTGGCAGCTGCTGTCCGAGAGGAAGGGCTGCGAGATCAGGGTTCTTCCGGTGAATGACGAAGGCTATCTGGATGCGGACAAATTGCCTGAGCTTATGGACGAGCATACCAGGCTCGTGTGTGTGGCCCAGATCTCGAATGTGATGGGTGTCATCAACCCTGTGGAGAAAATCGTGAAGATTGCACACGCCGGCGGGGCGAAGGTGCTGGTGGACGGGGCGCAGGGAATAGTTCATCTGAAAACCGACGTCCGGAAGATGGACTGTGATTTTTACGCCTTTTCCGGGCACAAGATTTTCGCCGCTACCGGGACAGGAGTTCTGTATGTGAAGAAAGAAATCCTGGAGCAGATGCCGCCTTTCCTGGGAGGAGGGGAGATGATAGGAACCGTCTCCTGGAACAAAACCACTTATGCCGACCTTCCGTACAAGTTCGAGGCCGGGACACCGAACTTCAACGGAATTCCTACGCTCAAGTCCGCTATGGAACTGTTAAGATATACCCAGGAAGACCCGGAAATAAAAAGTAACCTGGAAAACATCAAAACATTTGTGTATCAAAAACTTACGCGAGATGAAAGGATTACTTTGGCAGGCAGTCCGAAGGTGCTTGAAGACAAAGTGCCTCTGTTCAGCATCATCGTGAAGGGCGTTCACCACGAGGACCTGGCTCTGGTTATGGACAAGATGGGCATAGCGCTCCGTTCGGGTCACGTCTGCGCCGAGCCGCTGATGTCAAGGCTCGGTGTCACCGGGATACTCAGGGCGTCATTCGCTCCGTACAACACTATGGAAGAGGCGCAGTATTTTATAAAAAGCCTTGACAGGGCTATAAAAATGTTGATTTAAGTATGACACTTGAGGAAGCGAAACAGTCCATAATCGACGATTTCTCGATGTTCGACGAATGGCTGGACAAATACGAGTACATAATAGAACTGGGAAAGAAACTGGACTCTTTCCCAGAGGCGAAAAAGACCGACGATAGACTGATAAAAGGCTGCCAGTCAAGGGTTTGGCTTGACTGCGAAGTTCTTGACGGAAAGCTCGTGTTCACTGCGGACAGCGATGCCATCATCACGAAGGGCATCATAAGTCTTCTGATTGGCGTGTATTCCGGAAGGAGTGCGGAGGAGATAGCCGGTGACGATTTCGGGTTTCTCGAGCAGATCGGTCTGAAGGAGAATCTGTCTCCGACCAGGGCCAACGGATTGGCATCCATGGTGGAGACCATTAAAACGGTAGCGTTGAACAATGTCGGAAAATAATATACTTACAGCGGAGGACGTAAAGGAACTGGCCCCGCTCTATGACGCCGTGGTGCTGGCCCTGAAGCAGGTGTATGACCCGGAAATTCCGGTGAACATCTATGATCTGGGTCTGATTTATGAGCTGAACATCAACAAGGAGCACGAGGTTCATATTGTGATGACTTTCACGGCGCCGAACTGTCCTATGTCGGACGAGGTGATGGCCGAGATAAAGCACGGCGTGGAACTCACCCCCGGAGTGAAATCCTGCGACATCGACCTGGTTTTCGAGCCGGCGTGGGATCAGAGCCTTCTCTCGGACGAGGCCAAGCTGGCCCTTGGTATGGACGTTGACCTGGATGAATAAACGTACGCTATATCTTTCCATAGGATCCAACATTTCACCCCGCAGAGAACACATTCTGGATGCGGTAAGGCTTCTGGACGGCCGCATTGGCCCACATCTTAAGATATCTTCATTCATACAGACGCCCTCGTGGGGGTTTGAGGGTCCGGATTTTCTCAATATCGCGGTTTCTTACTCCACTGACCTTCCTGCGGAGGGGATTCTTCGCATCTGCAAGGATGTGGAAAGGGCTCTTGGCCGCACGGACGAGGGAATCAGGCTCGACGCTGAAGGAAAGAGAATTTATCATAACCGCCCCATTGACATAGACATAATCCTTCTGGGAGACGAAAAGGTCGATACGGACACGCTGAAAATTCCGCATCCGCTGATGTGGAAAAGGGATTTTGTAATAAAACCTCTCAAAGAGATTTTTGATGGCGAATTAACGGGCGAAAATGATTAAATTTGTAGCCCTTTTAACGACAAGATAAAAATAAACACGATATGACTCAGGACGAATTGTTCAAGGTACTTGTAGCGCATTGCAAAGAGTACGGTTTTATTTTCCCGTCAAGTGAGATATATGACGGACTTGCAGCCGTTTACGATTACGGCCAGATGGGTGTGGAACTCAAGAATAACATCAAGCAGTACTGGTGGAACGCGATGACCCGCCTCAACGAGAACATCGTGGGCATCGATTCCTGCATCTTCATGCATCCACGCATCTGGGAGGCTTCAGGCCACGTCAGCGCGTTCAACGACCCTCTCATCGACAACAAGGATTCCAAGAAACGCTACCGCGCCGATGTCCTCATCGAGGATTATCTGGGCAAGATAGAGGAGAAGATCAACAAGGAGGTGGAGAAGGGCCGCAAGAAATTCGGCGAGTCCTTCGACGAGGCCCAGTTCCGCGCCACCAACCCGAACGTGCTCCGCGAGCAGAAGAAGTATGACGAGGTGCACGAGCGCTATGTGAAGGCCGAGAATGCCAATGATCTTCAGGAATACAGGCAGATCATCATCGACTGCGGCATCGTCTGCCCTATAAGCGGAACTGCCAACTGGACCGAGGTCCGTCAGTTCAATCTTATGTTCAAGACCAGCATGGGCAGCACCGCCGACAGCAACAACATCATCTACCTCCGTCCGGAGACCGCGCAGGGCATCTTCGTGAACTACCTCAACGTCCAGAAGACCGGCCGAATGAAGATTCCGTTCGGTATCGCGCAGATCGGAAAGGCCTTCAGAAACGAGATTGTCGCACGCCAGTTTATCTTCAGAATGAGGGAGTTCGAGCAGATGGAGATGCAGTTTTTCATCAAGCCGGGCACCGAGCTCGAGTGGTTCGCCAAATGGAAGGAGAACCGTATGAAATGGCACGTGAACCTCGGAATGGGCGCGGAGAACTACCGTTTCCACGACCACGAGAAGCTTGCCCATTATGCCAATGCGGCCACGGACATCGAATTCAACTTCCCGTTCGGCTTCAAGGAGCTCGAAGGCATCCACAGTCGCACGAACTTCGACCTTGGCAACCATCAGAAATTCTCCGGAAAGAAGATTCAGTACTTCGATCCTGACACGAACGAGAACTACACCCCGTACGTGGTCGAGACATCCATCGGCGTTGACCGTATGGTACTGGCCGTGCTCAGCCATTCATACAAGGAGGAGACTCTCGAGAACGGCGAGAAGAGGGTGGTGCTCAGCCTGCCTGCAGCATTGGCCCCGGTAAAGGCTGCCGTGCTTCCGCTCGTGAAGAAAGACGGTCTGCCAGAGCTCGCGCAGCAGATTATGGACGACCTCAAGTACGACTTCAACTGCCAGTACGAGGAGAAGGATTCCATAGGAAAACGTTACCGCCGCCAGGATGCCATCGGTACTCCGTTCTGTATCACAGTGGATCACGAATCACTTAATGATCACTGCGTTACACTCCGCGACCGTGACACGATGCTCCAGGAGAGAGTTCCTATCGAGAAGCTCCGCTCCATCATCGACGAGAAGGTGAATATGAATCTTTTGCTCCGTAAACTTTAATGGCATCGACAGAAACTTTCGCGACACTCGGAAAGCAGGAGGCGATAAGGCTGCTTTATGAAGGAAGCGGCTTCAAGCCTTTCGAAGAACCTGTCCAGTTCAAGGCGCGCGCCCGTTCATACATAACGAGCGCGTCCAGGTCTTTCCTCGAGGGGATAGACTTCGACATGGTGTATTTCCCCCTGAAGCACCTCGGATACAAATGCGCATTGGCAGTCACCGCGGAGCTTTTCTCCCGGATGGCCCATCCCGGTGCGCTGAACGTGTCTCTGGGCGTGTCTGCCAAGCTTGACTACGAGCAGATCAGGGAACTCTGGCTGGGCGTGGTCGCCGCCGCGAAAGAATTCGGCTATCAGGCTCTCGGCCTGGACATACAGCCTTCGAAGAACGGCCTGTGCATATCCGTGTCCGCCGCCGGAGAGACCGCTGAACTCATTCAGAAGCGCAGAAGCACCGCCCACAGCAAGGACCTCATCTGCGTGTCCGGAGCTCTGGGTGCCGCTTTCCTGGGCCAATCCCTTCTCGAAAGCGAGAAAAAGCACTTCGAGAACGGCGCGGTGAAGTCCGAAATGCTCGAGAAATACAAAATGCAGGTCGGCGCGTATCTGCGCCCCGAGTTGGATGCCAATGTCATCAGGAACCTGGAGGAGGCGGAGATCTATCCGTCCTTTGGGTATGTAGTTTCCAGAGGCCTTGCGGACGCGGTCCTCAGATTGAAGCGCGACAGCGGACTTGGCGTGAAGATCTACTCGCAGACTATGCCGTTCGAGGGCAATTCCTTCGCGCTCGGCTCAGAGCTGAACATAGACCCGATCTCCGCCGCGATGAACGGAGGGGACGACTACAAGCTCCTGTTCACCATACCGATACTCTCTCTGGAGAAATTCAGAACTGATTTTCAGACGTTTGACATAATAGGGCATCTGGCACAGCCGGAGGTCGGAGCGGTACTGCTCACTCCGGAAGGCGTGGAGATGCCTATCAGCGCACAGGGCTGGCAGTAGTTATGTCATTCGTTCACCTGCACCTGCATACCCAGTATTCCATTCTTGACGGTCTTACGAACATCAAGAAGCTTTTCGCGCGCGCCAGGGACCTCGGAATGCCGGCTGTGGCCATCACCGACCACGGCAACATGTACGGCGTCCCGGAGTTCTTCAAGGTGGCGGACGACAAGGCTAACAAGAATCCTGACGGCTCGTACAAGGTCAAGCCCATAATCGGCTGCGAAGTCTATGTGACGCAGCACTTTGACCACAGGGAGCGCAAGAAGGGATATTATCACCTCATACTTCTGGCGAAGAACTACGAGGGGTACAGGAACCTTATGAAGATCGTGTCCACCGGGCACGTGGACGGGTTCTATTTCAAGCCGAGGGTCAGCCACGAAGTCATAGAGAAATACCACGAGAACATTATTTGTTCTTCCGCCTGTCTGGCCGGCGAGATAGCCAAGGACATTCTGGCGGGCGATATGGATGCCGCCAGGGAGGCCGTCAGATGGCACAAGAGCGTGTTCGGAGACGACTACTACCTCGAGGTGATGCTCCACAAGACCGAGGTGAAGGACCTCAGTCTGGACACCTATTATGAGCAGAAGACCGTCTGTGACGGCGTGTTCCAGTTGGCAGAAGAGATGGGCGTGAAGGTGATAGCCACGAACGACGTCCATTTCCTGCGCAGGGAGGACGGCCCCGTGCACGACCGCCTGATCTGCCTCACCACGAATGCCAATATCGACGACAAGAACCGTCTGCGCTACACCCAGCAGGAGTATCTGAAGAGCCGCGAGGAGATGGAGGCGCTTTTCCCGGACCATCCGGAGGCGCTGGATAACACCCTGGAGGTGGCGGACAAGATAGAGACCTACAAGATCACCCGCGCGCCTGTCCTTCCGAAATACACGATAGACCCGGCCTTCCTGAAGAACATAGACGAGCATCTCGGGAAATATCAGGGCGTCATCGACGCCGGCAGGGTGGACGGCCGAGGCCAGGAATTCTTCAATTCCGTGGCTTACCTGTGCCATCTGACCTATCAGGGCGCGAAGGGCCGCTACGGGGACGTGCTCAGTGAAGAGCAGGACTCCCGCATAGATTTCGAGCTCAAGACCATCTCGAAGATGGGATTCCCGGATTACTTCCTCATCGTTCAGGACTATATCGCCGCCAGCCGCAGGATGGGCTATATGGTGGGCCCGGGACGTGGTTCCGCCGCCGGTTCCGTGGTGGCTTACTGCCTGGGAATCACCAATCTGGACCCTATCAAGTACCAGCTCCTGTTCGAAAGGTTCCTCAACCCTGACCGAATCAATATGCCGGATATCGACGTGGACTTCGAGAACCTCACGGCCGCCCACGAGTACGTGGAGAAGACCTACGGGTCCGATCACGTATCCAGGGTCATCACCTTCGGCACTATGGCTGCCAAGAGCGCCATCAAGGACGTCGCCCGCATCAGCAATGTCAGCATAGACGAGAGTACCCGCCTGTCCAATATGGTCCCTGACCATCTCTCCGAGAAGAAGGAGAAGGAATATCCGTACAATCCGAAGTTCGACGAACTGAAGCCCGGATTCAAGGTGGTGGAGAAGGAAGTGGACGGCGTCATGCGCACTTTCCAGGTCGGCAAGGAGGATGTGGACGTCAAGATCAACCTCGAAAACTGCTACAGGCTTGTGCCTGACTTCATAAACGAGCTCGAGAACGGCACCGACCTTAATAAGGAGGTCCTCAAGTATGCCAGGGAGCTCGAGGGCTGCATACGCCAGGTCGGCCAGCATGCCTGCGCCACCATCATCGGACCGTCGAACCTGACGGAGCATATGCCGATCTGCCTGTCGAAGGACAAGGAGACCGGTCTGGACGTGTGGACATCGCAGTACGACGGACATTATATCGAGTCCGTGGGAATGCTGAAGATGGACTTCCTGGGTCTGAACACCCTGTCCATCATCCACGAGACGCTGAACAACATCCGTGACCGTTACGGCCGCGAGATAGATATCGAGGCCATCCCGATAGACGACAAGCCGACGTACGAGCTGTACGGCCGCGGCGACACCACTGTGGTGTTTCAGTTCGAATCCGCCGGGATGAAGAACTACCTTCAGAAGCTCCATCCGGAGCGCTTCGAAGACCTCATCGCGATGAACGCCCTCTACCGTCCGGGTCCTATGGACTATATTCCGGACTTCATAGACCGCAAGCTTGGCCTGAAGCCTATAGAATACGATCTTCCGGATATGGAAGAATATCTGCACGACACCTACGGCATCACGGTCTATCAGGAGCAGGTGATGCTTCTTTCGCAGAAATTGGCAGGATTCACGAAGGGTCAGGCCGACACGCTGCGAAAGGCGATGGGCAAGAAGCAGATAGAAACGCTTATGTCACTGAAGGACAAGTTCATGTCCGGGGGTGTGGCCAACGGGCATCCGGAGAAGGTTCTCGACAAGATATGGAAGGACTGGGAGAAGTTCGCCCAGTACGCGTTCAACAAGTCGCACGCCACCTGCTACGCCTGGGTAAGTTACCAGACCGGCTGGCTCAAGTGCCACTATACCGCCGAGTTCCTGGCCGCCAACCTCTCCTGCAACCTCTCCAAGATGGATGAGATCAAGAAGATTATGGCGGACTGCAAGCTCCATAAGATTCCTGTGCTCAATCCTGACATCAACGAGTCCAGCAATACCTTCAAGGTTAACAAAAAGGGCGAAATCAGGTTCGGTTTCGGTGGTGTGAAGGGTTTTGGCTCCAACATCACGGACGCCATCCTCAAAGTGCGCGAAAACGGCCCGTTTACGGACGTGTGGGACTTTGTGGAGAGGATGGCCGAATACAATGTCAAGGACCCTAAAAACAACGCTTCCCTGTCCCGCAAGGCACTCGAGGCGCTGGTTTATTCGGGCGCGTTCGATTCGTTCGGGTACAAGAGGACGCAGTTCTTCTCTCCGTGTGCCAACGGCAACCTGTTCATAGAGGAGCTTCTTGCCTATTCGGACAGGTTCAAGAACGACCTCACGGACAACAGCGTGTCGCTTTTCGGCGATGTGGCCGAGATGAAGCCTGTCCGTCCCGCCATGCCTGAACTCATCGCGGACGAGGATATGGACAATCTTCTCACCCAGGAGAAGGAGCTCGTGGGAATGTACCTGTCATCACATCCTCTCGACAAATACGAGTTTGAACTCAAGAACTTCACTACCTGCGAGGTGGTTGACCTCCAGGCCCTCATAGATGAATGTACGGCTTCCCAGACAGGGAAGAAGGTTAACATAGGAGGCGTGGTGAACAATGTCGTCAACGGTACCAGCCGCAACGGCAGCCCGACGCTGAAGGTCACCATAGAGGATTTCTCCGGCCACGTGGAGTTCCCGTTCTACGGTAAGGACGTGGACAGGCTGAAGGGAAAGCTCCAGCCGAAGACCGAGGTTTACATCACCGGCGAGATAAAGGCGCCTTATTACGGCAAGCCGAAGGACGGAGCCGCCTCTGCGGTCAAGCCTACCTTCAAATACTCCGTGACTGACGTCATCGCGCTTGGCAACGTGACCGACACCCTGCTCAAGAGCGTAAAGGTGGAGATCCGTTCGGAACAGCTTTCCTCCGCGTTCCGCGCCCGTCTGGTAGCCCTTCTGAAGGCCAACAAGGGCAACACTCCGCTCAGCATCATCCTTATCGACCGCAATACCGGCTGGAAGGTGGAGCTTGGCTCGAAGAAGTACCGTGTGCGCGTCAATTCCGACTTTACCTATGCGCTGAAGGAACTGGGGCTGGGCTACATCCTGGACAGATAGTTTTTCTCTTTTATAAAAAAATAAAGGCCGACTCGCGGGAGCCGGCCTTTATCTGTATGTGCGGAAGAATTACTTCTTTGCAGCTTTCTTCTTCGCTGCAGCAAGTGCACAGTCCGTCATGATAGGGGTACCGATCATGATGGAAGCGTATGTACCGATGCAGATACCGAGGCAGAGTGCAACTGACAGACCTCTGATGGACTCGCCGCCCCAGATTGCGATGGCAAGCATAGGGAGCAGGGTACTTACTGAGGTGTTGACCGTACGGGTCAGGGTAGCGTTGACAGCCTGGTTGACGGTGCTCTTGAAGTCTGCGTTAGGATGGAGGGAGAGCATCTCACGGATACGGTCGAAGATGACCACGTTATCATTGATGGCGTAACCGATGATGGTCAGTATGGCCGCGATGAAGGTCTGGTCAACGTCGAGGTTGAACGGAAGGATTCCGGTGAACAGTGAGAAGAAGCCGACGAGGATGATGGCCGTGTGTACAAGTGAAACCACACCGCCAAGCCCCCAGGTCCATCCCTTGAAGCGCCATGCGATATATGCGAAGATCACGAGCAGCGCGATGATCACTGAGATGATGGCGTTGCGCTTGATGTCGTTTGCGATAGCCGCACCCACCTTGTCGGAACTGATGATACCGTTAGGGTTCTCCAGGGTCGATGTGAACTGGTCGAGCGTAAGGTTTTCTGCGAAGAAGTCGTGGAGGGCTGTGTAAAGCATTCCCTCGATCTCCTTGTCCACCTCTGTGGATTCGTTCTCGTATTTGTATGAAGTGGTGATCTTCATCTGGCTGTCTCCACCGAACTGCTTGACCTCTACGGAAGCGTTCTTCACGTTCTCGTCAGCGGCGGCAGCGGCGTTGAATACATTCAGGGTAGCTTCGCGGATGTCCTCTGTCACTACCGGCTTGTCGAAACGTACTACATATGTACGGCCGCCGGTGAAGTCAACACCATAGGTGAATCCCTTGAAGCAGATGCTTCCGATGGAGATGAGGATAAGCGCTGAAGATATGGCGTAAGAGTATTTGCGCGCTCCGATGAAGTCCACGTGGGTGTTCTTGAGGAAGTTCGCTGTGAGCTTGGTCTCGAAGGTGATGTTCTTGCCCTTTGCGAGTTTGGCCTCGAAGAAGAGGCGTGACACGAAGATGGAAGTGATCACTGAAGTGACGATACCGATGATGAGGGTGGTGGCGAAGCCCTTGATAGGACCTGTACCGAATATCGCAAGTACGATACCGGTAAGCATTGTGGTCACCTGACCGTCTATGATGGCAGAATATGCGTTCTTGTAACCGTCAGCGACTGCCTTGCCAAGTCCCTTGCCGGCCTTGAGCTCCTCCTTGATACGTTCATAGATGATCACATTGGCATCCACCGCCATACCCAGGGTCAGGATAAGACCTGCGATACCGGGGAGCGTAAGGGTGGCTCCGAATGCTGCGAGTGTACCGAAGAGGAAGAGCACGTTCGTAAGAAGCGCTATGTCGGCTGCGACACCGGCTCCGCGGTAGAACAGGAGCATGTAGATGAGCACGAGCAGGAAGGCGATCACGAACGAGATAAGTCCCGCACGGATGGACTCCGCACCGAGTGAAGGTCCTACGACCTGCTCCTGAACGATGGTGGCAGGCGCAGGAAGTTTACCTGACTTGAGCACGTTGGTAAGGTCGGTAGCCTCTTCGATGTCGAAGTTGCCGCTGATCTCGGAGTTGCCTCCGGTGATCTCGGTGTTGACTACAGGATAAGAATATACGGTGCCGTCGAGTACGATGGCGATCTGCTTGCCGATGTTGTCCTTCGTAAGGCGTGCCCAGGTGTTGGCGCCCTCAGCGTTCATGGACATCGATACGGTAGGGTTACCGCCGTTCTGGGTGGCGTATGAAACGCGGGCGTCAGTAACTGCGCTACCGTCCAGAGGGGCATTTCCGTCACGTGAGGAAGCCTTGATGGCCACGAGTTCGAAGATGTTGTCCGCACCGAGTCCGCTGACAGGCTTAACCGACCACATAGGGCGGAATTCTGCAGGGAAGAGTTCCTTCGTGCTCTTCAGGAGAGCGTTGACCTTGGAGGTGTCGGATGCATTGGCATAACCGATGCAGGCGCCTCTCTGGCTCTGTGAAGGCTGGAGGACGGCGAAGAGCGGATTGGCCTTCTTATAGCTCTCGAGCTCGGCGTTCGAATCCTGTGCCGCGAGCTCGTTCTCCACTACGCTCTTGCTTTCAGACTTGGCAGAGGTCTCTTCTGTAGATGCCAATTCTGCGAGGGTCTGGTTAGCTTCTGCGAGGAACGGGTAGATCTCGCTGTTCTCGAATGTGGTCCAGAACTCGAGGGATGCGGTGCCCTGGAGGAGCTTGCGCACACGCTCAGGCTCTTTCACGCCAGGAAGCTCCACGAGGATGCGGCCTGTGTTGCCAAGTCTCTGGATGGACGGAGATGCCACGCCGAAGCGGTCGATACGGTTACGCAGGACGTTGAATGAGTTCGCGATGGCTGCGTCTGCGTCCTCCCTGATGATGGAGATGACCTGCTCGTCGGTGCTTTCAGGCTTGATGCGGTCGCGCATCTCGTAGGTACCGAATATCTGTGCGAGTCTCTTGCCTCCGCTGACTTCCTTCCAGGCTGCCTCGAACAGGGTGATGAAGTCACCGTGCTCGGTTACGGTTCTCTCCTTGGCGAGAGCCATAGCCTTCTGGAATTCAGGGTCCTGGTTGTCTCCTGCGAGGGCTTTAACGAGGTCTTCAAGCTGAACCTGAAGCATCACGTTCATACCGCCCTTGAGGTCAAGACCGAGGCTGATCTCCTTGGCTTTTACATCTTTGTAGGTAAGACCGAAAAATACTTTCTCGGTGGAAATGGAATCTGTGTACCATCTGCTCTCGAACTTCTTCACGGAGTCCAGGACGTAAGCCTTGTTCTCCTCGGATATCTTGCTGATATCGAAGGCCTCCGCTTTGGCTTCTGCATATTTGTCGGCCTTCTTCTCGATGATGCTGGTTACAGCCGTGAAGGAGAGCTGATAGATGCAGGCAAGTGCAAGTACGATGATAACAAATCTGATTGCGCCTTTACTTTGCATAGCTTTATTAATGTTTTATAATTTATATTTTCTTCCAAAATCGATGCAAGAGCGCAAATTTACAAAATTTTTCCCATTAATAAAGGACTAATCATTGTAATTTGCTATTTTTGTAAGAACGAGGAATTTCGGCCCGGAATGAAACTTTTTCTGAAATCCATAGCGGCGGGTGCCTGCATCTGTCTGTTTCCGTCCCTTGCCGGCGCGCAGGTCAAGGACAGCCTTCTCGTGGCCGCACGCGAGTATATGAACGGGTACGACTATGAACAGGCGCTCAGATGCTATAACGAGGCGGAATACTACGTGGCCGACTCCCTGGGCGCTTCCGAGATAGACGAACAGATACGCCGCTGCGACACCCTTCTTTCCGTCAGCAGCACGGCGCCTGTTCTCAACGTGGTCTCCAGGGCCCGTTTCTCGAAGGACGACTTTTTCCTTTATTATCCTCTTCCCGACGAATCTTTCCGGCCTGTGGAGGGCGGCGGAGTGGTATATTGGCCCGGCAATGACTCCACGCTCTATCTGGACAGGGCCGAGGCCGAGAGCCAGTTCCTGCCCGTCACCGTCGGCGACTGCAAATATTTCTCGAAGAAGTCCGAGGGCGGATTCGGCGGATACGACCTCTATTGCTGCAGGTGGGACGAGGCCCTGGGAGAATGGGGCGAGGAGCAGAATCTGGGATTCCCGTATTCTTCCACCGGTAATGACTTCCTGTTTATGGATACGGACGACGGACGGTTCTCGCTGTTCGCTTCCGACCGCTCGTGCGGCGCGGACAGCGTATATGTCTATGTGATAGACCGCACGATGGCCACGCAGACGGCGTCCCTGTCTTCCGGACAGACGCGCTCGCAGCTGGCTGAACTCCTTCCGAACGTGGACAGCGGCACCCTGGTACGGGCGTCTTCGACAGGCACGGACCCTCTGATAGAGCAGTATCAGGGCCTGGTGGACAGGGAGAAGGACCTGAAGGCCCGTCTGGCGGCGACGGAAGATGAGGAGCAGAAGGCCGCACTGCAGCGGGAGCTGGAGGGATTGGCCCGGGAGAAAAAGGCCGTGGAGGAATCCATATTCGAGAACAATACACAGACCCGCACCATCTCCGAAGAGGTGGACAGGGACCTGGCTGGCGTCGAGGGCTCGTTCATCTTCTTCAAGAGGAAGCTCGGCGCACCTGTAAGGATAATACTAACACAAGACTGATATGACACCGACCCTGATTATCGTTTCGCTCATCATTTTCGGCATATTGGCCCTGCTTGCGGAGTTCCTGCTCATTCCGGGCATAGGAATCTGCGGAATCCTGGGCCTCGGCTCCATCATCTATTCGGCGGTTTACGCTTTCCAGTTTCTGGGCAGCACCGCAGGCACCGTTGTGGTGGCCATCGATGTCGTCATCGTGGTGGTGACGCTCGTCGTGATGCTGAAGGAGAAGACCTGGAAGCGGCTCGAACTGCACGAGGAGATAGACTCCGCCGTGAAGGACGACAGCAAGCTTCTGCACGTGGGCCAGCGCGGCAGGACCCTCACCCGCATCGCCCCTATGGGCACGGCGGTGTTCCAGGGAGCCAGCTGCGAAGTGAAATCCGCTGACAACACCTTCATCGACCCAGGCGTGGAGGTGGAGGTCACCAGGCTGGAGGACAGCCAGATATACGTAAAACCAATTAACAGTTAACCTTATATGACACAAATTATCATCTGGGTGGCGGTAGTAGTTGTCGCGCTCATTATCCTGCTGTGGTTCTTCCCTGTGGGAATGTGGTTCCAGGCCATTCTTTCCGGAGTAAGGATTTCTCTTCTCCATATAATTCTTATGCGCTGGAGAGGCGTCAATCCGAACACCATCATCGTCGCCATGATTACGGGCACGAAGGCCGGTCTGAAGCTCAGTGCCAATGAGCTTGAGGCGCACTACCTGGCCAAGGGCAACGTGGGCCGCGTGGTCAGGGCCCTTATCTCCGCTGCGAAGGCCAATATCCCGCTGGATTTCAAGATGGCTGCAGCGATAGACCTTGCCGGCCGTGACGTGTTCGAGGCCGTGCAGATGTCCGTCAACCCGAAGGTCATCAACACTCCTCCTGTAACGGCTGTGGCCAAGGACGGCATCCAGCTGATATGCAAGGCCAGGGTGACTGTGCGCGCCAATATCAAGCAGCTCGTGGGCGGTGCCGGAGAGGAGACCGTTCTCGCGCGTATCGGCGAGGGTATCGTGTCGTCAATCGGTTCCGCTGACAGCCACAAGGCCGTGCTCGAGAATCCTGACACCATCTCCAAGCTCGTGCTGGGCAAGGGACTTGACACCGGAACGGCATTCGAGATTCTGTCCATCGACATAGCTGACATCGACGTCGGCAAGAATATCGGTGCCGTGCTCCAGATGGATCAGGCCGACGCCGACAAGAACATTGCCCAGGCTCGTGCGGAGGAGCGCCGCGCGATGGCCGTGGCTCTTGAGCAGGAGATGAAGGCCAAGGCGCAGGAGGCCCGCGCGGCCGTCATCGAGGCGGAGTCCCAGATTCCTCTCGCCATGGCGGAGGCTTTCAGGAACGGCAATCTCGGCATTATGGATTACTACCGTATCAAGAACATCCAGGCGGACACCTCGATGCGCGAAAACATCGCGAAAGACTAATTTTAGTCCGAAGACGGAAAACGGTGCGTAGAATGGCTTTTTTACGCACCGTTTTTATTTTTGAAGGCGGTTGGTGCGTAAAAGGGTAGGTTTCACGCACGGAATTTCTGATTACAGCGTGGCGAGGAGCTCGCGGTATTTAGGAAGCGGCCAGAGGTCGTCGTCCACGATCATCTCCAGGGCGTCGATGTGCTCGCGGATTTCGCTCATCTTCGCGCGGACTTCGGTCTCGTAGCCGGCTGCACGGGCGATGATGTCCGGATTCCGGTTCAGGCGGTGGCGGATCTGTGTCATCTCCTCCGAAGCGCTGCGGATTACGTTCACGTGGTCTATGATCTCCCGGAGCGTGCGGATCTCGTCGTGGGCGAGGGTCTCCAGCTCGTCAGGGAACACTTCCTTGATGCCCTTGATGTTGTCTATCAGCACGTTCTGGTAGCGAACCGCAGTAGGGATGATATGATTGGCAGCGATGTCTGCGATCACGCGCGACTCTATCTGCACCTTTTTCAGGAAAATCTCGTTCTTGATCTCGTAGCGGGCCTTCAGCTCTGTCTCGTTCAGCACGTGGAACTTCGTAAAGAGCGCGATGCTCTCCGGACGAAGGTACTCCTTGAAGGCCTCGGTGGCCTTGCTGGCGCTGCGAAGTCCGCGCTGTGCGGCCTCGCGTATCCAGTCCTCGCTGTATCCGTTGCCCTCGAACCGTATCTTGCGTGAGGCGGTGATGAACTGTCTGATGACCTTGAGGATGGCGTCCTCCTTCTTGACTCCGTCCTTTGTCAGGGTGTTCACGGCGTCGCAGAAATTCTGCAGCTCGTCAGCCACGGCGGTGTTCAGCACTATCAGCGGCATAGAGCAGTTGCAGGAAGAGCCGGCGGCGCGGAACTCGAAACGGTTGCCGGTGAAGGCGAACGGCGAAGTCCTGTTCCGGTCGGTGTTGTCCACCAGGATCTCCGGAATCTTGCCTATGTCCAGCTTGATTTCCTTCTTGGCATCGGCCGTGAGGGTACTGTCGTTGATCTTGGCCTCGATGTTGTCCAGAATGCCGTTAAGGGTGGAGCCGGTGAATACCGACATTATGGCAGGAGGCGCTTCGTTGCCTCCGAGCCTGTGGGAGTTGCTCTCCGATGCGATGGAGGCCATTATCAGCGAGCCGTAGTCGGCCGCGGCCTTCAGCGTGCAGACGAAGAATGTCAGGAACTGGATGTTGCTTTCAGGGGTGTGGCCCGGAGCGAGCAGATTCACGCCGCCGTCGGTGCAGAGCGACCAGTTGCAATGCTTGCCGCTGCCGTTGACCCCCGCGAAAGGCTTTTCGTGGAACAGCACTTCGAGATTGTGCCTGTGCGCGATTTTCCGCATCACGGACATCAGCAGCAGGTTGTGGTCCACGGACACATTGGCCTCCTCGAACTGCGGAGCGCACTCGAACTGGTTCGGAGCCACTTCGTTATGTCTGGTCTTGATAGGTATGCCAAGCTTGTAGCATTCGTCCTCGAAGTCCTTCATGAAATTGGCCACCCTCTCAGGAATGGCGCCCCAGTAGTGGTCCTCGAGCTGCTGGTCCTTCGCGGCGGTGTGGCCCATCAGGGTTCTGCCGGACTGGATGAGGTCGGGACGGGCGTCGGCGAGGGCCTTGTCCACGATGAAGTATTCCTGCTCCCAGCCGAGGGTCGGGACGACTTTGCGCACATCCTTGTTGAACAGTTGGCATACGGACACGGCCGTCCGGTCCAGCGCGGCCATTGATTTCAGCAGAGGGGTCTTGTAGTCCAGGGCCTCTCCGTTATATGATACGAATATGCCGGGGATGCAGAGGGTTCCGTCGGTGATGAAGGCAGGCGAGGAAGGGTCCCACGCGCTGTAACCCCTGGCTTCGAAGGTGTTCCGCAGACCGCCGCTCGGGAAGGATGACGCGTCAGGCTCCTGCTGGGAGAGAAGGTTCCCACTGAACGATTCGAAGGAGTCGCCCTCGAGCTTCGGGTCCAGGAAAGCGTCGTGCTTTTCCGCCGTGGAGTTGTTGAGGGGCTGGAACCAGTGAGTGTAGTGTGTGGCGCCTCTTTCGATGGCCCAGACCTTCATCCCTTCGGCCACCTGGTCGGCGATCTTGCGGTCTATGCTCTTGCCGCTCTCGATGGATTCGACCACGCTTTCGTAGACGGACTTCGAGAGGTAGCGCCTCATCTGCTTTCTGGTGAACACGTTTTCACCGAAAATGGCTGACTTGAGCGGGGCCGGCTCAGCCACCTCCACCGCAGGCCGCGACCGCATTATGCGCACGGCTTCCAATCTAAGATTTTTCATAATACACTCACATCTGGAAAGACGGGCCGAATTTACACAAAAAGTGAGAATAATTTGCGGGCCTGACGCTAAACTTTATAGTAAAGTTTCATTATCCGGGCGAAAGTGCGCGCCGGAAGGACGGTCTTCGCGAAGACTGACAGCCTCTGCAGGAAGGTCGCGATGATGTACCGGTAGCCAGATTTCTTTTTCCTGACGATACGGCTGATTTTGCGAGCCAGGTATTCCGGCTTGAGTCCGCCGTTTTCGTCCTTCTCTATGCTGGCCAGGGACCTGGCGTACGAGGTATATACCTGATGGGCCTTCTCGTCCGACACGCTTTTTCTCTGCGCCGTGAACGAGGTCGCGAAATCGCCCGGCTCGATGACGGTCACGTTGATGCCGAATCCGCTCACCTCCAGACGCAGCGCCTCGCAGTAGCCCTCGATGGCGAACTTGGATGCGCTGTACATCCCCTGGAACGGCAGGCCGATCAGGCCGCCTATGCTGCTGAAGCAGATTATGTGCCCGTGACCCTGGGCCCTCATCACGGGAACGACCTGCCTGATGTAGCGCACCATTCCCATAAAATTTACGTCCATCTGCCTCTGGCAGTCCTCTATGGAGCAGAACTCCAGCGGTCCGCCTATGCCCATTCCGGCGTTGTTGATGAACACGTCTATGCGGCCCTCGGCGTCCACCACTTCCTTCACAGCCCTCTCCACGTCTTCCTGCGAGGTGGATTCCGCCTTGATGTAATGAACTCCCGGGATGAATTCCGTCGCCTTGCGATGGGTGCCGTAAACGCTGTGGCCGTCAGCGTGAAGCTGGGCGGCCATAGCTTTACCGAATCCCGAAGTAATGCCGGTGATAAGGATAACCATATTACTTGATAACTTCGAGGTCTCTGAAAATCTTCGTCAGTTTCTCCACTGCCACATCCACGTGCTCGCGGGTATGTGTGGCCATCAGCGCGAAGCGGATAAGCACATCCTTCTCCGCCACCGCCGGAGCGATCACCGGAGTGATGAATATGCCCTCTTTGTATGCCAATGTCACGATCTGCATGGCTTTTTTCGTGTCGCGCACCATCAGCGGAATGATAGGGGACTCCGTGGCGTTGATGTCGAATCCGTTCTCGCGGAACTTTTTCCACGCGTAGCGGGTCACGTCCCACAGATGCTCCCGGCGGCTCGGCTCGGTCTTCATTATCTCAAGCGCCCTGGTGGCCGCCGCCACTGCAGCAGGGGTCATTGACGCGCTGAAGATGAGGGAGCGCGATGTGTGCTTGAGCAGGTTGATAACCTCGTGGCTGCCGGCGATGAATCCTCCCAGCGAACCGAAGCTCTTGGAGAACGTGCCCATAATCAGGTCCACCTTGTCAGTGAGGCCGAAATGATTGGCAGTGCCGGAACCGTCCTTGCCGAACACGCCCAGTCCGTGCGCGTCGTCTATCATCACCGCGGCGTTGTATTTCTCTGCCAATTCGCACAGCTGCGGAAGCGGGCACAGGTCGCCGAGCATTGAATAGACGCCGTCCACCACGATGAGCTTGAATGCTTCCGGCTCGCAGGCCTTGAGCTTCTTCTCCAGGGAAGTCATGTCGTTGTGCCTGAATTTGTAGACGGTGCTCCACCCGAGGCGGCTGCCGTCGATGATGCAGGCGTGATCGGTGTCGTCGAGCAGGGTGTAGCTTCCGCGGAAGCCCAGAGCGCTCACCACGCCCAGATTCACCTGGAAACCGGTGCTGAACGTGACAGCTTCCTCCTTTCCGACGAATTCGGCCAATTGTTTCTCAAGTTCTTCGTGAATGTCCAATGTTCCGTTAAGAAAACGGCTTCCTGAACAGCTGGTACCATATTTTTCAATGGCTTTGATGGCGGCTTCCTTGAGACGGGGATCATCGGAAAGTCCGAGGTACGAATTCGACCCGAACATCATCACCTCGCTTCCGTCCGCCATTTTTACAATCGGGTCCTGACCCGAAGAGATCGGCTTGTAATAGGGATAAATCCCTGCAGCCTTGGTCTCCTGAGGCACTGTGTACCTGGCACAGAGCTCATTTAACAATGCGTTCATGTTTTAAAAGGTTTAGATTTTGTACGGGGCAAATATATGCAAAATTTTTATTTTGTTTTTGCTTACACCTGCCAATGAAATTTTTACATCGATCTCGACTTAAGGGGCGGAATTATAAAACTGCGGAGTATTTGAACAATCTTTTGTATCTTTACGTTAGTATGAATAACAAGTATTTCCCAGACGAGCAGATTGGCTTCAATGATCTGTACTTCGTGTGCTATATGATTGAGCGTGTGACCAGAAGACTGCATTATGAGCCGAGTTATGTGCAGTCCCGCGCGTTTATCAATGGCGGGTTCTGAAAAATGTACTTTATGCTGTATAATCAGCGGAAAGTCGTGATTTTCGCCACTTTCCGCTGATTATACGACATATTATCCTTTACTATGGCGACTTGAAAAGGCTCCGCTCAAGGCATGGCGGTCATACATTTGGTGTATGGTATTCGGAGCAAAATTATTGGTCTTTAACCTATGAGCCTTTCCATATGCAAAGTTGTTTCTTCTGCAGAGATAATCATTCGGTCGTCGAAATCAAGGATTTTTGTCCAAATCCACCCAAAAAATCGAGATTTGGACAAAATTGCTTATTTGCCGTGGCCCTGCATCTTTTGCTGCCTTGTACGACTGCTTGCTTTCCTCGTCCAGAAATGACATGACAGCCTGGGAGCGCAAGTGGGCTGTATAGCTACGCTTAATCTCCCCGGACATCCGCCCCGGAATCTTAAGGCGGGACACTATAAGGTGCAAATTGCAGACAGGTGATTATTTCACCTCCAGCGCCTCGCCGTGGTCCTGCACGATGCACTTCAGGAAGTGCTCGGTGTAACCCGGCTGGGTGAGGCCGTCGGGGATGCCCTCGCTCCACTGGCTGTGGACGAATGTTCCGTCAGGGTTCTGGGCTTTAACGTTGCCGTCTATGAATTTGACCAGCAGGAGCTTGTCCAGTTCGATCCACTTGTCGAAGATGGTCTGTGCCTGCGTGGCGGTGAACCTGGTCATCTCCTTTATGGCCTTTTTCGTCCTGCCCTTTTCGATCAGGGCGCAGAGTTTCTCGTCCATCTGCGGCACGGCGGAGGTGATGTTCTCGTTCTCCCACGCATCGGCCTGGGTGCGCACCACCGGCTCCATATAGTTGTACATCTTGTAGCAGGCCTGGGCTATGCGGTTGCAGGCCCAGAAGGCCGAGGTCTCCGAATAGGACAGCAGATTGCCGTTGCCCTCGCGGAAGCACTCCGGCACTGCGGTGGAGTTCACATAGCAAGGTGTCAGGTATGAGGTCGCAGCATCGTCGCACCCGAACCACACCAGGGCTCCGGCTTCGCGCGGAAGAGAGCCTCTGGACTGGGCCACGAACCAGAATCCGGTCTGCTGCGTGGCGATGGCGCGCTCATTGGCATAAGTCTTACCGTCCACTTCGTAATACATTGGCCTCCAGCGGTATGGACACGCATTCCCGCCCGCTCCCACGTCGGTTCTCATATCCATGGGGGTGTTCTCGTAATGGTCGCGCATCACGTCGGCCACGTCCTTCACGGTCAGCTTGCGGGCCGGCTTTACGAACAGCGGCATTTCGTGGTCGAGCTCGTATCCCATTGCGTGCTGCAGGTAGCTGTCGGCGCTCTCGCACACTGTCCGGCCGTCCTTTTCGTAGGTGAATACTCCGTCACAGAGGATGTTGAACGCCGACCATGCCCTGGCCTCGCACCCTCTCGCGCCGCCCCAGTCCATAGGGTTGTAGGCGTGGCGGAAGTTGAAATCCTTGTCCTCCCCTTCGTACCAGCCCATCCGGCGCGCGTATGAGATCACGTCCGGCGCATAGAGGCAGTTCTCCGGGTCGTCCTGGGGGAAGGTGCCGATTCTGGCCTGATTGGCATGCGCACAGATGTACCCGTCGGGGATGCGGCGCGCCACCCACACGATTCCTTTCTCTTCACCTTTGCCCACGAGCTCCATAATCCACGCTTCCTGCGTGTCTGCGATGGAGAAGGTCTCGCCTTCGGACGGGTAGCCGTAGGTGTTGGCCAATTCGGTTATGCACGCTATCGCCTCGCGCGCGGTCTTCGCTCTCTGCAGGGTGATGTAGATGAGCGAGCCGTAGTCCATAATGCCGTCAGGGTTGATCTGGCTCTCGCGGCCTCCCCAGGTGGTCTCGGCGATGATGAGCTGATACTCATTCATGTTGCCCATCGTCTGGTAGGTGTATTCGACCTCAGGGATGTAGCCGAGCGGCCTGTTCGTGTCCCATTCAATGACCTGCCTCAGGCTGCCGGGCTGATGGCGTGCGGCCTTGCGGAAGTAGAGCTCTCCGTAGAGCCAGTGCGAGTCGGCGGCGTATGAGATGATGGATGAGGCGTCGGCGGAAGCCCCCCTGGTGATGATGACGTTGGTGCAGGCGAGCGCGTCGGTCTGGAAAAACAGCGCGAACGATGCCAGAATGGTGAGAACCTTTTTCATTTTGTTTATAATTGTGTATTTTTGTACGATTTTGAGTACAAATCTAATGAAATATTTCTGGATAGTCCTTTCTCTGCTGGTTTCAGTATCTGCATTCGCACAGGAATCTTCACCTGCGGACAGGGAGAAGCAGCTCCGCGAGAGCATAGACAAGACCATAGAGAAGTACGAGAAGACCCTTGACCTCGAATATTGGCAGGTGTTCTACATAGACTCCATCCTCACGCACGACTACGGTGCGATGGTGGCGGAGCTCGAGGAGAAGAGCCGGGCCAAGGTCGAGGGGTCGGACATCTACATCCAGGTCCAGGACAGGTGGAACGAGCAGATGTACAATTCCATCGCCAAGGTTCTGAACGGGGAGCAGTGGGCCAAGTACCTTAAGCAGGGCGCGGCGCGCGAGAAGAAGGCCAGGGATAAGAGAGCTGACAAAAGGAGCAAATAGATATGAAAAAGGAAGACATAGAGAGAATCATCGGTGAGCTTAACGAACTCAAGTGCACTTCTGTGAAGATGGTGGAGGACGCCAGGATCCGTTACTTGGGCAAGAAAGGCGAGATCACAGCGCTTTTCGAGGAGTTCCGCACCGTGGACAAGGATTCCAAGAGGGAGTTCGGCAAGCCTCTGAATGAACTCAAGCAGGCTGCCATCGCGAAGATCGAGGAACTCAAGGCTTCGCTCGAGAGCGCAAGTTCCGACCTGGGCGTCATGGAGGACCTTTCCCTTCCGGGAGATGAGATGGAGCTCGGTTCCCGCCACCCTGTAAGCATGGTCCGCGAGGAGATTGTGGGCATTTTCCGCAAATTCGGCTACGACGTGGCCGAGGGGCCGGAGATCGAGGACGACCATCACGTGTTCGAGGCTCTCAACTTCCCTGCCAATCACCCCGCGCGCGATATGCAGGACACCTTCTTCATATCCGCCGGGCACCTTAACCCGCTGCTTCTCCGTACCCACACCTCCAGCGTGCAGGTAAGGGCCATGGAGACGATGCCGCTTCCTATCCGCGTGGTCTGCCCGGGAAGGGTGTTCCGCAACGAAGCCATCAGCGCGCGAGCGCACTGCATTTTCCATCAGATAGAAGGTCTTTACATTGACGAGAATGTGACGTTCGCCGACCTCAAGCAGGCCATTCTGCTTTTCGCCCGCGAGATGTTCGGCCCGCAGACACAGATCCGCATGCGCCCGAGCTACTTCCCGTTCACCGAGCCTTCTGCGGAGGTGGATGTCAGCTGCAATATCTGTCACGGCAAGGGCTGCAACATCTGCAAGGGCACCGGCTGGCTTGAGATCCTGGGCTGCGGTATGGTGGACCCGAACGTGCTCGAGGCTTCCGGCATAGACAGCGGGAAGTACAGCGGATTCGCCTTCGGTATGGGTCTGGAGCGCATCGCGATGCTCAAATGGCAGGTTAACGACCTCCGTCACTATTTCGAAAACGACTTAAGATTCTTAAGGGAATTCAACACTTCGCTTGAAGTTTAAAATATAAACCGAGGGTCCTGCCCGTTGACGGGGCAGGCCCTGTGTTCTTGAAACCACGTTAAAAAACAAGAAAATGTCAAAATTCAGTACCAGATTTCTGGTGATGACGGTGCTTTTCATAGTCTGTCTCATCACGTCGAACATCTTTGTTCCCAGGGTATGGCAGGTCGGCCATACTTCACTTCAGCTTTCAGGAGCTGTGATCCTGTTCCCTATATCTTATATCCTTAACGACTGTATAACAGAGGTTTACGGCTACCGCAAGGCGCGTTTCGTGATCTGGCTCGCGTTCGCGATGAGCGCGTTTGTGGCTCTGGCCTCCGCGCTTGTGTGCGCGCTCCCTCAGCCGGTCGAGGACGGCAGCAGGGCGGTGGCCGGTTCGTTCAATTCGCTCTTTGCCCTTGTGCCCCGAACCACGGTGGCGTCGCTCCTGGCCTTTCTCATTGGCTCGAATGCCAATGCCCTTATAGTCAGCAGGATGAAGGTGTCCACGAAGGGCCGCGGGTTCGGCTGGCGTGCGATACTCTCGTCTCTCGGAGGCGAA